>NZ_JBWKME010000203.1:0-83066 GCF_056431085.1 Mesorhizobium waitakense
ATGTTGAATCAGAACCGCGATGATTTGGGAATCCTACGACTCCTATAAAGCTCATCCCGCTCTAGATCTCAGGATCCGATGTCCTGAGTTGACCCAGGCAGACCTTTGGCGGTCGCTCGGTGGTCGACTGCTTCGCGCACCCCTGCGGACATTCGAAACGATGATGTTTGACGAGATGCGATGCGCTCCAGGTCGGCACTGCCAAGCGGCAAATCAGGCCCGGAGCCGCCACATTCGCACACGACCTGTACCCCGCAATTCCGTTTCCTCGAGTGGGTCGCAAGCGAAATCTGGTCCAAGCAGTGTGTGAGTTGCATCCGAAATACGGATTTCATCGGGCTCGGCGGACGTTTGAATCCGTGAGGCGAGATTGACGGTGTCGCCCCACAGGTCATAGGCAAACCGCTTTTTGCCTATGACGCCGGCGACGATCGGTCCTGAGTGAATTCCAATTCTCAGTCTTAGCGGTTCTCCTGCGAAGCGTTCGCGCCGACCCGCCTCGCGCAGTTCAAGTGCATAGTGCGCAAGGGCTTCCGCATGATCGGATCGCGCGGCGGGCAGGCCGGCGACCACCATCACACAATCGCCGATTGTCTTGATCTTTTCGCAGCCATATCGTTCCGAGAGCTGATCCGCCACCTTGAAGAAGTAATTCAAGATAGCGAGCGTCGTCACGGCTCCGACGCTTCGCGCTCTTTCCGTAAAACCGACGATGTCGGCAAAAAGCACACTCACCTCGGCGTGGTTGTCCGCAATCTGTTCGTGCGCCTTTAGCCGCTCCGCGATCGACGCCGGAAGAATGTTGAGGAGCAGGGTTTCGGCGCGCTGGTATTCACGCGACAATCCCTCCTGACTCTCCCTCAACGCCTCGTTCGTCGATCGTAATTTCTCGTTGAGTTGACGCTCCCTCTCTTGCAGGAGCGTCATTTCATAAGCCTTCTGTTGAAGCCGCTGCCTGTTGTCGCGCTCGGCGGTGGCGTCAAGAACGAGCAGCCACACGCAGTCATCGTCAGCAAAAAGATGAAGGTCCGCGACACGCCCGCCGGGTAGTTCGACCATGGCCATATGAAATGGAAGCTCCGGGCAAGGCAGCAAGCCTTCCATGAATTCAAGCTGGTCGCTAACTGGTTTGCCAATGCGAAGTGATGAGAGCCCGTAGTGTTTAAGGTTGCCGCCCTTCGCAGCGATGCAAAGCTCCGCGTCAATTTTCAGATATGCGACAGAGTGCTCACGGTAGAAGAAGTTGAAAATCCAGCTTCTGACTTCTCTTGGCAATCCATGCATGGTCTATTCGGTGACCATCGAAGCAAGCTGACGAAACGCATCATCGACACATTCACCCGAAAGCGCGCTTGTCAGATAGATTTGCCATCCAAGTTGCCTCAGTCCGTCAATCTCACTATCCGGTATTGCCCACCGATCGGCCAGATCGGATTTGTTGAACAGCAACACGAACGGCATAGGTCCGAATTCGGCCTCGACCCGCTCGCGCAGCGTGAGCGCCACGGCAAGGGTAGCGGCGCGAGTTCCATCGACGACAAGCACGAGACCGGTCGCACCTCGCACATAGCTGACGCGGAATGAGCCGATATCGTCTTCGCCGGCCAAATCCCACAAAATCAGATCCACGGTCTTATCCGGGAGTACCACACTCTTCTTGTCGATTTTCACCCCCACCGTGGTCAAGTAGGTTTCTGAAAAGATGCTTTGCACAAACCTGCGCACCAGGCTCGTCTTTCCGACAGCGAACCCGCCCAACATGCAGATCTTTTTTTGCAGCATCCCAGGCCCCGCCCTAGTCCAGGTTTACCGTAACCGAAACCCGGCGATTGGTGGAGCTCCCAGTTTGACTATTTTCAGGCACCGCCGGCTCAAAGGTGCCCGCGCCCCGAACCTGCAGCAGCTCCGGAGCGACGCCGCGCTTGTTGAGAAGCGCACGAACTGTCTCGGCGCGGGCGGCGCTGATTGACGCGTTGGCCGTCTCACGACCCGTGCCGTCGGAATGGCCGGTCAACATGAACCGCGCCGTTACGCCTGACTTGCGGGCATTTTGGGCGAATTCCTTTAGTTGATCCGCCAATCTGTCGAGAACCGGCGTCTGTTCTGGTCCCGGCACTACTTTGCCGGAATTGAAGAAAATATCGGTCGCCTGGATGGCCTCTCTCAATTGATTAAGTTCAGCAAGGTCCAGCTCACGCAGCTGCGAGACATCCAGAACCACTCCGTCCGCCGAAAGTTCTTCGGCGGCAGCCCGCGCCCGGTTGATCCAGCCGGCAGGAGCCTCACCTACGATAACGATGCGATCCTGGATGATCGAAAGCCTGACCGATTTTGGCGGGGTCAGCGACGCCGTCAGCCGCTTCACCACGAACTTAGGATCAAGACTCTGATAGAATTGCCACTGTGAATGAACGCGGGCGGGATCGACCTGCGTTCCGGACAACAGCGACTGCGGGTCGGCGGCAAGTGGGTCTCTCAGGCCGGAAATGTAGAAATGTCCGCCCCTCGTCGTTTGTTGGGCGACGATGATTCCCGATTGGGCCTCAAGTCGCGACACATAGTACTGCCAGTGCTCCGCTGCGCGTGCTTCGGGGCTCACATCATGAACCTTGGAGATGTCGAATTCCGGTCCGCCTGCCGAAAGCTGCCGGGCCGCTGCGCGCGCCCGATCTATCCAGGTGTCGGGAGCCTCACCCTCGGCAACGATGCGATCATTGACGATCGAAAATCGTACTGTATCCGGCGGATAAAGCGACGCCGTCAGCCGCTTCAACACGAACTCCGGCTCAAGGCTCTGATAGAATTGCCACTGCGAATGAACCCGGGCGGGATCGACCTGCGTTCCGGACAACAGCGACTGCGGGTCGACGCCAAGCGGGTCTCTCAGGCCGGCAATATAGAATTGGCCGTCGCGTATCTTCTGTTCTGCAACGATGATGCCCGGCTGGGTCTCCAGTCGCGACACATAGGCCTGCCAGCGCTCCGCCTCGCGTGCTTCGGGGCTAACATCACGAACCCTGGAGATATCGAAGACCGGCCCGCCTGCCGAAAGCTGCTGGGCGGCGGCCTGCGCCCGGTTGATCCACGTGTCGGGAGCCTCACCCTCGGCAACGATGCGATCATTGACGATCGAAAGTCGTACTGTATCCGGCGGAGTCAGCGACGCCGTCAGCCGCCTCAACACGAACTCCGGCTCAAGGCTCTGATAGAATTGCCACTGCGAATGAACCCGGGCGGGATCGACCTGCGTTCCGGACAGCAGCGACTGCGGGTCGGCGGCAAGCGGGTCTTTCAGGCCGGCAATATAGAATTGGCCATCGCGTATCTTCTGTTCGGCAACGATGATGCCCGGTTGGGTCCCCAGTCGCGACACATAGGCCTGCCAGCGCTCCGCCTCGCGTGCTTCGGGGCTAACATCACGAACCTTGGAGATATCGAAGACCGGCCCGCCTGCCGAAAGTTGTTGGGCGGCGCCCCGCGCCCGGTCGATCCACGTGTCGGGAGCCTCACCCTCGGCAACGATGCGATCATTGACGATCGAAAGTCGTACTGTATCCGGCGGGGCCAGCGACGCCGTCAGCCGCCTCAACACGAACTCCGGCTCAAGGCTCTGATAGAATTGCCACTGCGAATGAACGCGAGCGGGATCGACCTGCGTTCCGGACAACAGCGACCGCGGGTCGGCGGCAAGCGGGTCTCTCAGGCCGGCGATATAGAATTGGCCGCCGCGCATCTGGTGTTCCGCAACGATGATGCCCGGCTGGGTCTCCAGTCGCGATACATAGGCCTGCCAGCGCTGCCCGGCTTGCCAGGAAAGAAAGAACCAACCGCCTGCCGGTACCAAAACCAGCAGGACTGCAGCCACCACCAGCCACGGAAATCCCTCGTTTGAATCCTCGTGCTTCAGTTCAACACAGGTCTGTAGCTGCGCCTCTACGCCGGCCAACTGCGAACTGTCGCCGTCAAACTGTTCTAGAGCTTCTGAGCTCTCATCGTGGATGCGAAGCAGTACATCGCGAATTATTTCATGTAATTCCTCTGGCGGGTTTCCGCGGATCACCGCAACCAAGGTCGCAAACGGTCCAACTTCGGACCAGAGACGAAGCTCCCCGAAACGGATAGTGTCCAGTCCGCTCTGTTCTTTCTCGTTGAATGAGTCTTTCACAAAATCTTGAATCGCACTAAGCATCGAAGAGATTAGTTGAGGGTCTTCGCTCGTTGCATTTTCGGCGGCTACATGTGTAATCAAAAGCCCCGAATTGCGGTTAATGAGAAAGACATGCTCTACCTGATAGGAGAGGGAATGCTTAAGGACAACTTCTGAGAAGCTCGTTCCTGTCCTCCAGGCTTCGAGCCTCCACTTAAGTCCATGCCAGGTAAATATATGTCTTAAGGATTCATTCAGCGACTGAAAGGTCTGGTCGATCTTTTCGCCGATCGACTTGCGAATAGCCGGCAGAAACACCGGGTATAATATATCCGTCAGCGTGCGCGGGTTCTTCTGGATGGACCGTCGCACGGCCCGCTCGACAACTGGCGCAAAGGCCTCGCCGAGTTGCGCATGAGACGCCGATGCGGCTGCGCTGGGGAGAACGTCCCCCACTGCGGCCGCAAGCTGCTCGGGTTCGTCGAGCAGGTGCGTAACGCGTGAAAGCTCAGTAATTTCGCGGCCGACCAGCAGCTCGCGAAGTGCGTCCATGCGATGATCGGCGGCTGGAACGTCGAAATGCGCATGATTGTCCGGATCGACGTTCCGGGCAATTTCGACCAACAGCCTAGCCAGAGCCTCGCGATCAATCTCGGTATCGTTCGAGGCTGTACTTTGAGGAAGGTTGACTGGGTCGACGGTTGACGTCAAATTCCGATCAACTCACTTTCCAGCTGCGTTCCGAGTTGTTCTTGTTACCGACGGGATCCTGATTCAGACATTTTGCAACCTCGACAAACAGGCCAGCCAAAAGATTCCGGTCGGTCTTGACGTTGCTGAGATCGGAGAACATTTTCTCCATGATCATCTGAACTGTTTCATTCTTTTGCTTGATTTCCTCACGCAGCGAATGATCATTTCGATTCATCCGATCCGCAACGTCGCGCTCAAGCTCGCTCAATTGATCCGACAACGCTCGCACCTGCTTTTCAAGTGCCTGATTTTGCTCGCGAAGATTCCGGTCAATCTCCTTGTCGGCCTCGGCTCGTGCGTCTTTTTCGTTCCGCAATTGCGCCGCAAGCGATTCGACCTGCTTCTTTGCATTTGACTCGTACATTTCGAGATTGCGCTTGGCCTCGGATTCGACATCCTTGAAGCGCTGCAAGAACCGTTCTTCAAGCTTGGAAAAACGGCGGTCATAGTCCTGCATCTGGTTGCCGAACAGCAGATCGCGTATCTTGTCGACACCTACCGCGTCGCCGGAGCCTCCGCCCTCGCGAGCCTGGGCCGCCATGAAGTTCAGCCCGTTTCCCTCTGCATTACCCATCAGATTTACGTCCGCTTTAACTGCTGGAGAAGCGGCACTCGCAGATTCCTTAGCCATCTTTAAGCCCCAATTGCCATAGTGCAAAACTCGGAAACAGATAAATATGTCAGCAAATTAGTCGGGCCGCAAGCTGGAATCTTCCTAGCTTAGGCCGATCCCAGCGTCCCCTTTTCGCCTCTTGAAACAGCAACAAACGCACGAGTTCCGATTGGGGTCACTCTTGTATCTCTTTGTAGCTGCGCCCAACGCGGGCTAATCCAGTCGACCATTGTGCACAATATACTTGCGAAAAGTGCAATACGATGTCTGCTATAGATACTATATTTCAGATAGGTTTCGCAGAATCTTTCGATGCATCGAAACTCGCTGGCCTGTCGGCGCACGTGCTGCCTCATATCCAGCTGTATACTGCGACCGTCGGCTTCCGATGCGGGCCCAAGGCTAGAAGGAAGGTCTTCTTTCGGGACGGAGAATGGCTGTTCGAGAATGCCGGGGACAGCGACCGTTGTCGGCGCAAGCCTGCCTGTTGCCTCTGTGGCCGAAACGAGGTGCGAAACGGACATTCGGTTCCGCGGCCACCCCCTACCGCTCCTCCACAATCCGCAAATACGCCGCCGTCACGAACAGCACGATCAGCCCGAACAAGATCCGCCTGGCCCCTTCCGGCATTTGCAGGATGGTCAGCAGCGTCGTCAGCACTGTGAGGATCAGGGCGCCGATGATGGTGCCGGTGTAACCGCCGCGGCCGCCGAAGATCGAGGTGCCGCCGATCACGGCTGCCGCCACCGAAGGCAGCACCAGCGGTTCGGCGAGCGACAGGGAGGGGGCCTTGATCAGGCCGATATAGAGCAGGCCGGTGATGCCGGCGAGCACGCTCGAGATGACGTAGAGCGCCGTGATGACCTGCCAGTATCGCACGCCGGAGAGGCGGGTCGCGCGCTCATTGTCGCCGACGGCGTAGAGCAGGCGGCCGAAGCCGGTGCGGCTGAGCGTGAAGACGATGAGCGCGGCCAGCGGCACGAACAGCAGCAGGGCGTTGGGCACGCCATATGTCAGGCCGGTGCCGAGCCAGGCGAGGAAGTCGGGAATTTTGGCGCCCGACGCGATCACTGTGCGCTGGTAGACCTGCAGGCAGCCGGTGCCGATCAGGCTGGTGCCCAGCGTCATGATCAGCGGATGGACGCGGAAGACGCCGACTCCGATGCCGTTTACGAGGCCGATCAGGACCGCCGGCATCATTGCCAGCAAGAAGGCGACCGCCGGATCCTGGTTGACGATTTGCGTGGCCATGATGAAGGCGCTCATCGTCGCCACTGTGCCAATCGAGAGGTCGATGCCGCCGGTCAGCATGGTCATGGTCTGGCAGCCGGCGAGGATCGCCAAGGGAATGGCGAATTTGATGGTGTTGGCGATCCAGCGCTCGTTGACGATGCCGGGGCGGAGGACCTCCAGGATCACCACCAGGATGACGAGCAGGATGATCAGCGGGATCAGCGGGCGGTCGGCCATAAAGCGCTTTACGCGGCGGCCGAAGGGGACAGGTTGGGGAGAGATCGCGGTTGTGCTCATGACGCTCGTGCTCGCGATTGGTTTCGCCCGATGTTGGTTCGGTTGACGGGAGGGGATAGTGCTCCACGACGCCCCATTTCATGCCCGCTCATGACTGCCGGCTCCGCATGGTGATGAAGGCGCCGAACATCACCACGGCAACCATGATGGCGCCTTCGACGATGGCGGTGACGTTGGGGTCGATGGCAAGCAGCGTCAGGTCGGTGCGCACCAGCCGCAGCACGAAGACGGCGACGATGGGGCCGAGGAGGCCGCCCTTGCCGCCGCCGAGTGCGACGCCGCCGAGAACCACCGCCGCGACGCTGGCCAGCAGATAGGGGCCGGGAATGGGGGCGCCGATGCCGGTGCTCATGGTCAGCGCCAGCCCGCCAAAAGCGGCGAACAGGCCCGACAGCGCATAGGCGATGATGCGGGTGCGCGCCACCGGCACGCCACTGCGGAACGCCGCCAGCTCGCTCGAGCCGATCGCATAGATGGAGAGGCCGAGGCGTGAGCGCCTGAGCGGTATCCAGATGATGCAGAGGCAGACGATGAGCAGCAGCAAAGCCTTGGGCAGCCAGGCATCGATGCCGTCGGGCAGGCCGGGTATCGGCACCGTGCCTGAGATCAGCGCCTTCAGCCATTCGGCCGCGGCACCGCCTGGCGCATCGAGCACCAAGAGGGCAGCGCCTTGCAGCACGAACAAAGTGGCCAGTGTGACGACGATGTCGGGCACGCGGGTGACGACGATCAGCATTCCGTTGATGGCGCCGAGCACGAAACCCATGGCGAGCACGAAGGGCACCACGAACAGCGCGTATTCTTCGCTGGCGCCTGACATCATCGAGGCGGCGGTGACGCTGGTCAGCGCCATCATGGCGGCGACCGACAGGTCGATGCCGCCGGCGATGACGACGATGGTCTGGGCGGCGACCGCAAAGGCGTAAGGCAGCACGGCGCGCACGAGCGAGCCGAAATCGCCGCTGCCATAGGCCGGCTGGATCAGTTTTGTGATGATGAACAGGACGATGAAGAGGACGAACAGGCCGGCGACCCAGCCCTGGCGGCGCAGGAAATGGCTCATGGCGTCGCCCCCGGCGTGTTCGGTTCTGAGGAACTCGCGCTCTCCGGGGAAGAAGAGTGGGGGTCGGCCAAAATGCCGATGTCGGCCTTGGCGCCGCGCGGCAGGCCGTAGGCGGCGCGCATCAGCGCTGGCTCGTCGGCCTCCTCGACCGGGAAGATGTCGACGACGCGGCCGCCGAAGATCACGATGACGCGGTCGCAGACACGCTGCACCTCCTCCAGTTCGGAGGTGTAGAACAGCACCGACTTGCCGTGGCCGGCGACCTCTCGCAGCAGTTTGTAGATCTCCTGCTTGGTGCCGACATCGATGCCGCGCGTCGGGTCGAAGCACAGCAGGGTCCGTGTGTCGGCGGCGATCCAGCGGGCGATGGTCACCTTCTGCTGGTTGCCGCCGGACAGGCGCTGCACTTCCCCTTGCGCGCGGGTGTCGATCTGCAGCCGTTCGATGGCGCTGACCACCTTGGCGCGCTCCTGGCGCATGGCTATTGGCCCCCAGTTGCGCAAAGCGGCGCTGAAGGGCAGCGCAATGTTCTCGCGCACCGAGCGCTGCATGGCCAGCGCCTCGGCGCGGTCGCCCGGCACATAGGCGAGGCCGGCGCGGATGGCGTCGATCGGGTGGGAGAATTTCGCCGGCTGGCCGTCGACCTCTATTGCGCCGCCGGATGGACGGATCGAGCCGGCCAGGGCGGCGAACAGCTCGTCCTGGCCCTGACCCTCAAGCGCGATGACGCCGGCGACCTCGCCATCGGCGAGATCGAAGGAGACATCGTTGAGCTTGGTTCCGACGCGCAGGTTGCGCACGGAGAGCCTTGGGCGGGCAGAGACGACTGCGGCCTTCTGGCTGGCGTTGTGGGCGGCGACATGGGTCTTGACGATGCGGGTGCCGAGCATCAGCTCGACGATCTTTTCCTCGACGCCGGGCACGATGTCGACGACGCCGACGGTCTCGCCGTCGCGCAGCACGGTGGCGCGGTCGCACAGCGCCGAGATCTCGACGAAGCGGTGGGAGATGAAGATCACCGCGCGGCCGCTGTCACCCTGGCGGCGCACGACTTCCAGCACCTTTTCGGCAAGGTTGGCGGGCAGCGCCGCCGTCATCTCGTCGAGCAGCAGCACGTCGGGCTCGACGGCCAGCGCACGCGCCAGATCGAGCACGCGCAGCACGGCCAGCGGAATGTCGCGGGCGGTGTCGCGGATATCGAGATCGGGAATGCCGAGTTCGCGCACCCAGGCGCGGAACGGCTCGACCGGCGTGCCGGTCAGCCTGAGATTGGACAGCACGTCGAGATCGGGGATCAGCGACGGCTCCTGGTAAACGGGCAAAAGGCCGGCGCGGCGGGCGGCGGCGGGCGAGCGTATGTCGCGGGCCTCGCCACGGATCAGGATACGCCCGGCATTGGCAGGAATAGCGCCGGTCAGGATCTTCACCAGCGTCGACTTGCCGGCGCCGTTGGCACCCATCAGCGCGTGCACCTCTCCCGGCAGCACCGAAAGCGATGCGTTGCGCAGCGCGGCGACCGCGCCGTAGTTCTTGGCGACGGCGGTGGCGTCGAGGAGCGGGTTGCTGGTCAAATCGTGTGGTTCTCGGGTTGCGTGCTCGGATCACTGCGAATGTCAGCGCCGCCCCTCACTGTCCGCAACGCCGGCGACCACGTCCCTCTCCCCGTCTCTATACGGGGAGAGGATGCCGGCAGGCAGGTGAGGAGCGGCGCCGACCGACCGCCGTTAGCGAAAGCCCAGATTTACTCGCCAGGGCCCTTGCAGGCGACGATCTGGTCCTTGGTGTAGGTGGTCCAGTCCGGGATCGAGATCGAGACCGGCCATTCGGGGCTCAGCGACGGATCGGCTGCGGCCTTCAGCTTGGCTTTGCCCTCGTCGGTGGCGTTCTCCCACAGCTGCGGCTCGACCAGCACGGTCTGCTGCGCCGGCTTCTTGCCGTCGAGGATCTGCAGCGCCAGCGTCACGCCAGCGCCGCCGATCGAGCCGGGGTTGGTGACCGCGGCGCCGACGAGACCCTTGACCGAGCTCAACTGGCCGACGAAGCCGGCATTGTCGGCGCCGACGATCGGCACCAGCGGCGCCTGCGACTCGACGAGCGCGTCGACGATGACATTGTCGATGCCGGAGGTCCAGATGCCGTGGATCGGCGTTCCCGTCGAGAGGAAGGAAAGGATCTGCTGCTTGGCCTGGTCCTGCTGCCAACCGGTGAAGACTTCCTGTGCGACCTTCACGTCGGGGAATTCAGCTAGCGCCTTCTTGAAACCCTTGTCGCGGTCGCTGTCGGCGGACGCGCCGGCGGCACCGCGCATGTAGAACACCTCGCCCTTGCCGCCCATCTGGCCGAACAGCCATTTGGCGCCGAGATAGGCGTACTGCTCCTGGTTGTTGGAGATGATGTAGGCCGACGGTTCGGTGACCGCCTGGTCGACGGCAACGACGACGATGCCGGCCTTTGTGGCTTCCTCGAGGCCCGCCTTGATGCCGGCCGGATCGGCCGGGTTGACGACGATGGCGTCGACCTTGGCGCTGATCAGGTTGCGGATGTCTTCCAGCTGGCCGGCGGCATCCGTGTTGCGGTGGGCGATGTTGAGCTTGGCCACCTCGCCGGAAGCCAGCGCCTGCGCCTTCATGGCGCAGACCATCTCCTCGCGCCAGCCATTGCCCTGCACGGTGTTGGAGATGCCTATGGTGTATTTGCCCGCGGCGGACGAGGCGCCCATCGAGGCCAGGAAGGCCGCGCCGGCAAGCAGCGGGACCATGGTCAGATATTTCTTCATTTCAGACTTCCTCCACATTGTTTTTCAGTTCAGTTCCAAGGCGTTAAACCGCGTCGCGTAGAAAGAGATTCAGGCGGCGCGCCTTAAGTTCTTGTGCTTGTTCCACGCATGTCATTGTCCCAAAATCGCTCCTCCGCGCTTTGGGCGACACGCATTTGCGCCGTCATTTCACGAACGGACGCAGCACGTCGCGGGCAAGCAGAAAGCCCCGCTTCACCTGATCGTCGCTGCCTTCAAATCGCCTGTCTTCGTGTTCGATGATGATGGGTCCGTCATAGCCGGCCCGGTAGAGGCCGGAGAAGAAGCCGCTCCAGTCGACATCGCCGAGCCCCGGCATGCGCGGCACCTGCCAGCCTATGCCAGCCGAGAGGATTCCGCGCTCGTAGAGTCCATCATGATCAATCATCAGGTCCTTGGCGTGGGCATGCAGCATGTAGGGGCCGAATTCCCGGATGAAGCGGGCCTGGTCGATCATCTGCCAGACCAGATGCGAGGGGTCGAAATTCATGCCGACATCGCCGCCCCAGGCTTCCAGGATGCGGCGCCAGACCTGCGGCGAATAGCCGATGTTGTGCCCGCCCGGCCACTCGTCATAGCTGAAGATCATCGGGCAGTTCTCGAAGGCGAGCTTGACGCCATGGCCGCGCGCATGGGCAACGATTTCGGGCCAGACCTTGAGCGCCTCCTGCCAGTTGACGTCGACGGTCTTGGCGGCATCGCCACCGCAGAAAGTGTTGACGACAGTTACGCCCATATTGGCGGCCAGCACGATCACCCTCTTCAGATGGCCGATGACAGCCTCGCGGTGGGTGGCGTCGGGGTGCAGCGGGTTGGGATAGTAGCCGAGGCCCGAGACCGAGAGGTTCTTCTCCGCCAGCGAGGCGACGATCTCCCTGGCCTGCGCGGCGGAAGTCGAGGCGGCGTCGATGTGGCTGGTGCCGGCATAGCGGCGGCTGGCGCCCGACGATTTCGGCCAGCAGGCGATTTCCAGCGCCTCGAAGCCGGCGGAGCTTGCCCAGCCGGCGACCTCGCCAAGCGGCGTCTCCGCGAAGGGTGCGGTGAGCAGTCCAAGTTTCATCATGCCTCCCCTGAACAGTTCATCGTTTCACGGAACGAGGAACCGTTCTATCCCTTTGTTTTTGACGCAATTCCGGGCGGAAAGCCGTTTCACACTTTTCCTGGAATTGCTCTCGTCGTGGCTTCATGACCGACTTCCACTATGCCGATTGTGCGGGCCGCTTCAACCGTACCGCCTCGCCTGTTCCAGACTGTGCCTGACGGCGGCCATCGGATCGTCCGACAGCAGCTCGCCGAGCGTTGATGTGACGGACCTGCGGAACGCATCGTTCGCGGCAAGGCCGGGCTCGAAAATCGTGTCGATGGCAAGGATGCCGGCCACCAGTGCCTGTGGATCGCGGCCGGTTGCGTCCGATATGTCGGCGACCTTGCCGGCATAGGGGTCCGACACCGGCCAGCGTTTGCCGAACCGTGCCGAGGCCTGGATCAGATAGGCCATCCAGCCGGCGACCGGGAGCGCCAGCAGCGCGATGCTTTGGCCCTGGCTCAGGCGGTCGCGGATCGGGTTGAGCAGGCGCTGGACGATCTTTTGCGAACCGTCGGTGGCAATCTGGTGGTTGCGGTGGCGGATCGCGATGTTGCGCAGCCGGCCGAGGCTCTGCGCGACATAGGCCAGCGGTTCCATGCCCGGCACCGGCAGCAGCGTCGGCAGCGTCTCTTCGACAAGCATGCGTTGCACAAAGGCCAACAGCAGCGGGTCGGCGATGGCATCGAATGTGTGTTCGAGGCCGGCCAGCACGCCGAGCGTGGCAAGCGTCGTCTGGGCGCCGTTGAGCACCCGCATCTTGAGATGTTCGAACGGCGTGACGTCGTCGACGAAGCTGGTGCCGACCCGATCCCAGCGCGGCACGCGGCCGGCGAATTTCTGCTCGATCACCCACTGCTGGAACGGCTCGCCGACGACGACCGCGGCATCTCGGTAGCCGAAACGCTGCTCGACGCTGTCGAGGTCGGCTAGCGTGACCGCCGGCGCGATGCGGTCGACCATGGCCGACGGGAAGGCGGCGTTGGCCGAGATCCAGTCGGCAAGGCCGTTGCCGCGCCGTTCGGCAAAAGCCTGCACGACATTGGCCAGGATAATGCCATTGGCCGGGATGTTGTCGCAGGAGAGCAGCGTCAGCGGCCGGCCATGTGTCGCCCGGCGCAATTCCAGCGCCCGCGCCAACAGGCCGGGCACACTGCGCGGCATCCCGGGGCTGGCGAGGTCGTGGACAATGTCGGGATGGTCGAGATCGAGTTCGCCGCTGGACGGGATGTGGCAATAGCCTTTCTCGGTCACCGTCATCGTCACCAGCTCGATGTCGGAGGAGGACAGCACATCGAGCGCGGGTGCGGCACTCGCCTGGCTGTCGACGACCGCTATGATGCTGCCGATGACGCGCGCCTCGACATGGCCGTTCTCGCGGATCAACCGCGTGTAGAGACAGCCTTGCCGGCCAAGTGTGTCGTCAAGGCTTGGTGGCCTGATGTTGATGCCGATGACGCCCCAGCGGTCGAAATGGCTGGCCAGCAGATCGTCGGTGTATTCGGCCTGGTGGCAGCGGTGGAAGGCGCCGACGCCGAGGTGCGCCATGCCGGGCGCGAGCGCCGCGCGGTCATAGGCCGGTTTCTGGACGGCGGCAGGCAACCGGGCGAGCAGCGCCGGCCCAAGTGTCTCGGGGGAGAGGGCGACGCTCACCGGTTCGCCCCGATCACCCACTGTTCCTGGTCGACCAGCGTGCCGGTCATCGGTCCGGCCGCGTCGGAAAGCAGGAAGACGGCGAGGTTCGCCACATCGCTCGTCGAGAACAGGCGGCCGAAAGGCTGCGAGGCCTTGGCGGCGTCGAGCCAGCCCGGACCGTTGCCGAGCGTCTCGGCCTGCATGGTGCGTTCGGCCGGTGTGTCGGTCCAGCCGACATTGATGCCGTTGACGCGGATGCGGTCGAAGCGGTGGGCGTTGGCGGCATTCTTGGTCAGCGTGGCCAGCGCGCCCTTGGTCGCGGAGTAGACGGCGAGCTCCGGCGAGCCGCAATGGGCATTGATTGATAGGATGTTGACGATGGCGCCGCCCTGGCCGCGCTTCTTCATATCGGCAATCGCCGCCTGCATGAGGAAGAATGGTGCGCGCGCATTGACGGCGAACAGCGCTGCCCAGTCATCGAGGCCGGCGTCGAGGAAGGACGCACGGTCGGTCAGGCCGGCGGCGTTGACAAGGCCATCGATGCGGTCGAAGCGATCGATGCAGGCTTGCGCCAGCAGGGCAGGGGCTTCGGGGTCGGAGAGGTCGGCGGCGACGAAAACCGTAGGCGTGCCGAGCCGCGAAAGCTCGGCTGCCACGGCATCGCCGCGCGCCTTCTCGCGACCGGTGACCAGCAGGCCACCGGCGCCCGACCGCGCAAGCGTTTCGGCAATCGCTCGGCCAATGCCTTGCGTCGCGCCGGTGACCAGCACCACCTTGCCTTTGAGCTGAAGCTCCATTCCTCATCCCGGAACAAAGTTTCTATTTTTCGAAATATGGAACGTCAATTCCCGGCAGTCAATTGTGCCAGCAGCGCCTCATTGGCCGCGGCGCGCGACGACTGCGTGGACCAGCGCCATGCCGACGGCCAGCGACGCTGCCAGCGAGCGGAAGCCGGCAAAGTCGGATTCGACCACCTCCAGCCAGGTGTCCGACAGCCGGATCAGCGGGCTGAAGGTGCTGTCGGTGATGGTGACGATGCCGGCCTCGCGCTCATGCGCCACAGCGACGAGGTCGGGCGTGATCGAATTGTAGGGGCTGAAGGACACCGCCAGAACGGCGTCCTGCCTGCCGATGCAGCCGACCTGGTCGAGCGCGGTGGAGCCGACATTGTCGACCAGCACGTTGCGCACGCCCTGCTGCGAGAGCGTCAGCGACAGATAGGTGGTGACGGGGAAGGCGCGCTTGGAGCCGATGACATAGATCAGGTCGGCGGCCGCCAGCAGCGTCACCATCTTCTCGAAACTCCCGATGTCGAAACCGCTCTCGACGCGGCCAAGCGAGGCCTGCGAGGCGCCGACCATGCCGTGCAGGAAATGCAGATCGGCGTTGGGTTCGCTCCGCTGCTCGCCGCGTCCGTCCGGCCACGACCCTTTGATATGGTCCTTGAACAGGCCCTGGAAATCGGAAAAGCCGGCATAGCCAAAGATCTGGGCGAAGCGCACCAGCGTCGAGGGCTGCACGCCGGCCTGTGCCGCCACCTGCGCGATAGTGCCGAGCGCGACGTCGCTCGGATGTTGCCACAGGAAGATGGCGACCTGACGCAGCCGCTTGGGGAAATGCACGGTGCCGGACGACAGCACCGCGCGCAACTCCTCATAGGTCTGCGGCTGGATGTAGCCGAGTGCCGCCAGCGAGCGTCCGCGTTTGCGCGTCGCCGCTTCGTCGGCAACGGATCGTCCCGATGTTTTGCCTGCCCCACTCATGATTTCAGGCTAGCGCGGCACGATCGTTTTACAATATGGAAATTGGAAATCGTGTTCGAAAGCTCTGGCGATGTCTTAGGCTTACAAGCCGTCAGAAGTCGCCTGTCCGGAGGAGTTTGAAAATCATGGTCTATGCAACATCGGACGGCTCGACACGCCAACGCTTGCAGGTCGGCATGGTTGGTGGCGGCCGCAATGCCTTCATCGGCGCCGTGCACCGGCTGGCCATGCGGCTCGACGACCAGATCGTTCTGGTCGCCGGGGCGCTGTCCTCCGACCCGGAGAACGCCGCCGCATCGGCCGCCGAGATCGGTATCGCGCCGGAGCGCAGCTATGCCGATTATCGCGTGATGGCGCAGGCCGAAGCCGCGCGACCGGACGGCATCGAGGCCGTCGTCATCGTCACGCCAAACCATCTGCATGCACCAATCGCGACAGCCTTCCTCGACGCCGGCATCGACGTGATCTGCGACAAGCCGCTGTCGACGACGCTGGCCGACGCCGAAGCGCTGGTGGCGCTCGCGCGGTCGAAGAAACGCCGCTTCGTCGTCACTCTCAACAACACCGGCTACGCCATGGTCCGCCAGGCGCGCGAGATGGTGGCGGCAGGCGAACTCGGGCGCATCGTGTCGGTGCATGGCGCCTACATACAGGACTGGCTGACCAGGCCGATCGACGCCGAAGGCCAGAAGCAGGCGGAGTGGCGCACCGACCCGGCGCGCGCTGGGCAGTCGGCGGTGCTGGCCGATATCGGCGTGCATGCCTTCAATCTGGCAAGCTACATCTCGGGCTGTGAGGCCGAGGCGGTTTCGGCCGACCTGTTCACCGCGGTGCCGGGGCGCCGGCTCGACGACAATGCCCATGTGCTGGTGCGCTGGACCGGCGGAGCGCGCGGCACAATCCTGGCCAGCCAGACATCGCCCGGCCACTACAATGATTTGTCCGTGCGCATCTATGGCGACAGAGCCGGGCTGGAATGGTCGGGCGCGCGGCCGGAGGAACTGCGCTTCTCCATCTACGGCGAGGAAAGCCGCACGTTGGTGCGCGGCGGCCATGGCTCAACGCAAGAGAGCCGGCGGGTGTCGCGCATGCCGGCGGCGCATCCTGAAGGTTACATCGAGGCCTTCGCCAATTTCTACCGCGACGCCGCCGATATCATTCGCGCGCATCGCTCGGGCGCGGCGGTCGATCCGGCCCGGGCGGCGCAAGTGCCTGACGTCGTCGACGGCGCGCGCGGCGTAAAGTTCGTCGCGGCGGCGGTGGAGTCGAATGCGGCTGGTGGAGCGTGGACGCAAGCCCGGTTCGGGTGAGAGCGAGGCGCGACCCGATCCGCCCAAACATGACCGCTTCTATCCGGGCAGGAAAGCCTCTAGACTGACGGCTGGTCATGACGAGGGGGGCGGCATGGGTCTCGACAGACGGCATCTGGTGCTTGGCGCCGGCCTGTTGACGTTGTTGCCGGCGGCGCGAAGCTTCGCCGCCGAGACGCTTCAGGACATCAAGGATCTCAAGCCCGGCGAATTCACCTGGCATCCGGAACGCCAGAAGAAGGGGCCGGTCGCTATCATCGTCTCCTTGCCGCAGCAACGCGTGCATGTCTATCGCAACGGCTTGCGCATAGCCGTCTCGACCTGTTCGTCCGGCAAGCCCGGGCATGAGACGCCGACCGGCATCTTCGTCATTCTCCAAAAGGACAAGGACCACAAGTCGAGCACCTACAATGATGCGCCGATGCCGAACATGAACCGGCTGACATGGTCGGGCATCGCGCTGCATGCCGGCAATCTGCCGGGCTATCCGGCCTCGCATGGCTGCGTGCGGCTGCCGCTCGCCTTTTCCAGCAATCTGTTCGGCATCACCCATATCGGCACGCCGGTCATCATTTCGGGCGCTCGCGGCGACCCGGCCGAACTGACCAATCCCGGAATGGTGCTGGGTGGCTACGTGGCCGGGCAGTTCCAGAACGTTGTCGCTTCCAAGGACGGCCACAAGCGCGCCGCCGATTGGGTCGAGCCGGAGGATTTCCCGGTCACCTCGATCATCGCCTCGTCGGGCGACAAGCAGATCATGCTGATCGAGAACGGCGTGGTCGTCGCGCAGGCGCCATTGACCATCACCGGTTCCGGCGGGCTTGGCAGCCATGTGCTGACCTTGCAGGTGGCGGGAGCCGCCAATGACTGGCAATGGGTCGACATCAGCCGCAGCGCCAGTTCCGGCTCGTTCTTCAACAATGAGCAGGACATGCTCAAGCGGCTCAGCACGCAAAAGAGCTTCCTCGACGCCATGCAGGCGAGGATGCATCCGGGCATGGTGATGGTGCTCACCGATGCGCCGCTGCATCCCGACAGCCGCTCCGGCCAGGACTTCGTCGTCATGTCGGCGACGGACTGAGGAGGTTTCCGCTTACGGCGGTCGCGCACGAGGGCGGCTTTGACCCAGCTTGCGTGGCTTGATCCGAGGCGGATGGCTGGGAGGGCAGGTTCAACAGGGGCAGTTGCTTCAGCCTGAACCGTGCGCGTTGCCGTCAGCGGTGCTGATCCCATCCTGCCCGAATATTGCCTTTCCGTGTCCTATCCCGGTTAAAAAAGTATCATCCGTCGCCCTGAATCGTGGTGGCGCCTGCTGTCATGAGCCGGTAGCGTGGTCTCGAAATGCAGAGCCGAAACCAATTCGGCCGGTTTAGGGAATGTGGGCCGAACGCGGCAACGATCCGTGCCGGCCCGGAGGAGACGGACATGGAACCGGACCTGGAAGTTGTCCAGATACGACGCGGTGAGTCCTTCAAGGCGTGGTCGCATGGCTACCCCTTCCACACAGTGCGTTGGCATTTCCATCCCGAATATGAACTGCATCAGGTGATCTTCACCAACGGCCGCTATTTCGTCGGCGACTTCATCGGCGAGTTCGAGCCGGGCAATCTGGTGCTGACCGGACCCAACCTGCCGCATAACTGGGTCAGCGATATCCCGAAGGACAGCTCCATTCCGCTGCGCGGCCGTATCATCCAGTTTTCCGAAAGCTTCATTGGCGACGCCATGCAGGTGCTGCCGGAACTGGCGGGGCTCGGCCCACTGCTGGAGGCGTCGCGGCGCGGCGTGCTGTTTTCCAGCCGCACCAGCAAGGAGCTGGCGCCGCTGATGGAAGAGATGATGCAGGCGCAAGGCGTGCGCCGCATCGAGCTGTTCATGATGATTTCAGGTCTGCTCAGCCGGGCCCATGAGTTCCAGCTGCTCGCCAGCGCCAGCTACCGGCCCGATCCCTCGGGCTACATGACCGCCGGCATGAACAAGGCGTTGGCTTACATCCGTGAAAACCTGACGCAGCTGTTCGACGAGACGGATCTGGCGGCCATTGCCGGCCAGTCGACCGGCGCCTTCTCACGCTCGTTTCGCCGCCACACCGGCATGTCGCTGGTGCAATATGTCAAGCGGCTGCGCATCAACCTCGCCTGCCAGATCCTGATGAGCGACGAGCAGGCCTCGATCACCGACATCTGCTACGAGGTCGGCTTCAACAATCTGTCCAATTTCAACCGGCAGTTCCTGGCGGAGAAGGGCATGCCGCCCTCACGTTTCAGGCGCCTGCTGGCCGACAATATCAACGCGGGAAAAGCCGCTTAACGGAGGAGCCAGGGAGGAACCAAGGGAGGAACCACATTTTTCGCCTGACAACGTGGCCCGCATAACGCGGTCCGCGACGGAGAGCGCTTGTCCTAGAAATCCTTCGTCAGCGGAGGATGTCGGCGCGGCCAAGAGGCCGGTGTCGGGCCCTGGTTCCCAATTGCAGATGGGGCGAGGGCGGAGGCGTGTCTTCACAACAAAGCAGTCAACGACCTTCTTACAACCATATCCAGAAACGGAGAAGACCGAATGACCCGATTTTCATCTTCATTGAAGTCCGCCGGCATGGCAGCAATTGCGCTGTCGCTGCTGGCCGGCACCGCCGCGATCGCAAGGGCCGCCGAGGTCACCGACGCCACCGTCGCCTTCCTGATGCCCGACCAGGCCTCGACCCGCTACGAACAGCACGACTATCCCGGCTTCGCCGCCGAGATGAAGAAGCTGTGCCCGGGCTGCAAGGTGCTCTACCAGAACGCCGATGCCGACGCCTCGCGCCAGCAGCAGCAGTTCAACTCGGTGATCTCGCAGGGCGCCAAGGCGATCGTGCTCGATCCCGTGGACTCGACCGCCGCCGCCTCTTTGGTCAAACTGGCGCAGAGCCAGGGCATCAAGGTCATCGCCTATGACCGGCCGATCCCGACCGCGCCGGCTGACTTCTATGTCTCGTTCAACAATGAAGGCATCGGCAAGGCGATCGCGGACTCGCTGGTCGCGCATCTGAAGGCGCTGAAGGTCGACCCGGCCACCGGCGGCGTGCTGCAGATCAACGGCTCGCCGACCGACGCGGCGGCAGGCCTGATCAAGAAGGGCATCCATGAAGGCCTCGACAACAGCGGCTACCAGATCCTGGCCGAATACGACACGCCGGAATGGGCGCCGCCGAAGGCGCAGCAATGGGCCGGCGGCCAGATCACCCGCTTCGGGCCCAAGATCCTCGGCGTCGTCGCCGCCAATGACGGCACCGGTGGTGGCGCCATCGCGGCCTTCAAGGCAGCCGGCGTCGATCCGGTGCCGCCGGTGACCGGCAACGACGCGACGATCGCCGCCTTGCAGCTGATCATCGCCGGCGACCAGTACAACACCATCTCCAAGCCGAGCGAGATCGTGGCCGCGGCCGCCGCCAACGTCGCCATCAAGCTGCTTTCGGGCGAGACGCCGAAGGCCGAGATGACGCTGTATGATACGCCATCGCAGCTGTTCACGCCGGCGGTGGTGACGCAGGAAAACCTGAAGGCCGAGATCATCGACAAGAAGATCAACACCGCGGCCGAACTCTGCGTCGATCGTTACGCGGAAGGCTGCAAGAAGCTGGGCATCGGGGGCTGACCGCGACCCTTGCCCGCTCCGCTGCCTGGCCGAACAATAGGTTGGAGCCCCACCCCGAATGCATCGGGGTGGGACAGGCTCCGGCGGCGGCCAGGCAGCGCTCACCCGCTTTTTGAACCGGTCCTTTCTTGAAAGGTATTCCAGGCATGATCGATACCCCGGACGAACCGGTTCCGACAGGCGAGCTGGTGCTCAGCCTGCGCGGCATTTCGAAGAATTTCGGTGCCGTTTCGGCACTCACCGACATCGATCTCGATGTCCACGCCGGCGAGGTGGTGGCGCTGGTTGGCGACAACGGCGCCGGCAAGTCGACGCTGGTCAAGATCCTCGCCGGCGTGCATCAGCCAAGCTCAGGCACCATCAGCTATCGCGGCAAGCAGGTGACGCTGGCCGACCCGAGTGCGGCGCTCACGCTCGGCATCGCCACCGTGTTCCAGGACCTGGCGCTGTGCGAGAACCTCGACATCGTCGCCAACATCTTCCTCGGCCGCGAACTCAACCCGCTGCGGCTGGACGAGGTGGCGATGGAGGTGCGCGCCTGGACGCTGCTCAACGAGCTGTCGGCGCGCATCCCCAGTGTGCGCGAAGTGGTCGCGTCGCTGTCGGGCGGCCAGCGCCAGACGGTGGCGATCGCCCGCTCGCTGCTGCTCGAACCCAAGCTGATCCTGCTCGACGAGCCGACGGCGGCGCTTGGCGTCGCGCAGACGGCGGAAGTGCTCAACCTGATCGAGCGGGTTCGCGACCGCGGCCTCGGCGTCGTCATCATCAGCCACAACATGGAAGACGTGCGCGCCGTTGCCGACCGCATCGTCGTGCTGCGGCTTGGCCGCAACAACGGCATCTTCACCCCGGACGCCTCGAACCAGGAGCTGGTCAGCGCCATCACCGGCGCGTCGAACAATTCGGTGTCGCGACGCGCCGAGCGTCGGCAAGCGCGGCAGGATCAAACCCAGGAGCCACGCCCATGAGCCGTCAAGTGGAACAGGCAGCTCCGCCGCAGCTCGACCGCGCCGACGTGCGCGTCAAGCACGAGGCCGGCTTGAGCGGCAGCATCCGCGCTTTCTTCGACCGCGTGCGCTCGGGCGATCTCGGCTCGCTGCCGGTCATCGTCGGGCTGGTCATCATCTGGACCGTGTTCGCCAGCATCAATCCGATCTTCCTGTCGAGCAGCAACCTGGTCAATCTGCTGTTCGATTCCTCCACCGTCGGCGTCATTGCGCTCGGCATTGTCTGCGTTTTGATGGTCGGCGAGATCGACCTGTCGGTCGGCTCGATCAGCGGCTTTGCCTCGGCGCTGGTCGGCACGCTGTGGGTCAGCCAGGGCTGGCCGGTGGCGCTCGCCATCCTGGCCGCGGTCGCCGTCGGCGGCTTCATCGGCGCGCTTTACGCGCTGCTGTTCAACCGGCTCGGCATGCCGAGCTTCGTCTCGACGCTGGCCGGCCTGCTCGCGGTGCTCGGCCTGCAGCTCTACATCCTTGGCTCCACCGGCTCGATCAACCTGCCTTACGGCTCGAACCTGGTGAATTTCGGCCAGCTTCTGGTGATGCCGAAATTCGTGTCGTTCGGGCTGGCGGCTGTGCCCGGCATCGTCATGCTGATCACCGGCCTGCGCACCGTTGCGCGCCGCCGCGCCGCCAACCTGTCGGCACCCTCGACCGGCGGCATCGTCACGCGGGCGGTGGCGATCACGGTCGTGCTCGAACTCATCGTCTTCTATCTCAACCAGGCGCGCGGCATTCCGTGGATGTTCGGCCTGTTCGTCGGCCTGGTCATAGCCATGCATTATGCGCTGACGCGGACGAAATGGGGCCGCTCGATGTCGGCGGTCGGCGGCAACCGCGAGGCGGCTCGGCGCGCCGGCATCAATGTGCGGCTGATCTATTCCAGCGCCTTCGTGCTGTGCTCGATGCTGGCTGCTTTCGGCGGCGTGCTGTCGGCGGCCCGGCTTGCCTCGGCCAGCCAGCAGGCCGGCACCGGCGACGTCAATCTCAACGCCATTGCGGCGGCCGTCATCGGCGGCACCAGCCTGTTCGGCGGCCGCGGCAGCGCTTATTCGGCATTGCTCGGCATCATCGTCATCCAGTCGATCGCCAGCGGCTTGACGCTGCTCGATCTGTCCTCGTCGCTTCGGTACATGATCACAGGCGCCGTGCTGGCCATCGCAGTCATCGTCGACTCGCTGGCCCGCCGTTCGCGTGTTTCCCATGGCCGGGCCTGAACCCATCAACAGGAAGAGAGATATGACTCAACTGTCCGGAAAAGTTGCGGCCGTCACCGGGGCGGCGTCGGGGATCGGACTCGAATGCGCAAGATACATGCTGGCGGCTGGCGCCAGCGTGGTGCTGGTCGACCGCGCCGAGGCGACGCTGAACAGCCTGTGCGCCGAACTCGGCCCCAACGCGATCCCGCTGGTGATCGATTTGATGCAGCCATCAAGCGTTGCCACCATGATGCCGAAGATCCTGGAAAAGGCTGGGCAGCTCGACATCTTCCATGCCAATGCCGGCGCCTATGTCGGTGGCGAGGTGCTGACCGGCGATCCCGACGCGTGGGACCGCATGCTCAATCTCAATATCAACGCCGTGTTCCGTTCGATCCACGCGGTGCTGCCGCATATGGTCGAACGCAAGACCGGCGACATCATCGTCACCAGTTCGATCGCCGGGCTGGTTCCGGTGGTCTGGGAGCCGATCTACACGGCCTCCAAGCACGCCGTTCAGGCCTTCGTCCACACAGTGCGCCGGCAGGTTGCCAAACACGGCCTGCGCGTCGGCGCGGTGGCGCCGGGCCCGGTGGTGACCGCGCTGGTCGATGATTGGCCAAAGGCCAAGCTCGAGGAAGAGCTCGCCGCCGGCGGCCTGATGCAGCCGCGCGAGGTCGCCGAGGCGGTGATGTTCATGCTGACCCGGCCGCGCAACGTGACGATCCGGGATCTGGTGATCCTGCCGCAGAGCAATGATTTGTGAGTGAGTAGCGAATAGGGAGCAGCGAATAGGGAATACGGAGTCGTGATGGGATAGGAATCTGGTTTCCAACCGAGAATCAATGACTTACCTATTCGCTATTCGCTATTCGCTATTCGCTATTCGCTAAACCGAAGGTTCCCCCATGCTCCACTATCTCGGCATCGACGTCGGCACCGGCAGCGCGCGGGCCGGGGTGTTCGACCAGGTGGGAAACCTGCTGGCGTCGGCCAAGCAGGACATCGAGGTCTGGCGCGAGGCCGGCGACATCGTCGAGCAGTCGAGCAACGACATCTGGCGGGCGGTGTGCATTGCCACTCGCACTGCAGTCGCCGAGGCTGGCATAGCGCCCGAGGCGATCGCCGGCATCGGCTTCGACGCCACCTGTTCGCTGGTGGTGCTGGGCGAGGGCGGTGTGCCGTTGCCGGTCGGCCCGTCCAACAATCCCGAACGCAACGTCATCGTCTGGATGGATCACCGCGCGATCGAGCAGACGCGCCGCATCAACCGCAGCGGCGCGGCGGTGCTGAGCTATGTCGGCGGTGTCATCTCGCCGGAGATGGAGACGCCAAAACTCTTGTGGCTGGCGGAAAACATGCCCGCCACCTTCAACGCGGCCTGGCAGTTCCTGGACCTCGCCGATTTCCTGACCTGGCGGGCGACGGGCAGCCTTGCCCGCTCGGTCTGCACCGTGACCTGCAAATGGACTTATCTGGCGCATGAGAGCCGCTGGGACGAGACCTATTTCCGCAAGATCGGCCTCGGCAGCCTGGCCGACGAGGCGTTCGCGCGCATCGGCACCGAGATCGTGCCGGCGGGAGCGTCGCTCGGCGGCGGACTGACCGCGCAGGCGGCAGCGGACCTTGGCCTTGTCCCCGGCACCGCGGTGGCGGCCGGGCTGATCGATGCGCATGCCGGCGGCGTCGGCACGGTCGGCGCACGCGGCGATTTCGGCAGCGTTCTGTCGCGTATGGCCTATGTTTTCGGCACCTCGGCCTGCACCCTGTCATCGACCGCCGAGCCGGCTTTCGTTGATGGTGTCTGGGGTCCGTATTTCTCGGCCATGGTGCCTGGCCTGTGGCTGAACGAGGGCGGCCAATCGGCGGCCGGTGCGGCCATCGACCATCTGGTGCGCATGCATCCGGCGGCCGGCGAAGCGGCGGCCAAGGCGCAGGTCGAGGGGCTCAGCCTCAGCGCCTGGCTCTCGCTGCAGGCGCAAAGCCGTGGGGGTGCCGCGGCGACGCCGGCACTGGTTGGCGATATCCATGTCGTGCCGGAATTTCTCGGCAACCGCGCGCCGTTCGCCGACCCGGATGCGCGCGCGCTGATTGCCGGGCTCGATCTCGACACCAGCCACGACAGCCTGGTCGGGCTTTATGTCGCCGGCGTCTGCGGGCTGGGCTACGGCGCGCGCCAGATCGTGCGGGCCGAGCATGACAAGGGCATCCCTATCGACACCATCGTCGTCAGCGGCGGCGCCGGGCAAAGCCCGCTGGTGCGCCAGCTGCTGGCCGACACGACAGGCATGGTGGTGGTGGCGTCGACCTCGCCGGAGCCGGTGCTGCTCGGCTCGGCGATGCTGGGCGCGGTCGCCGCCGGCTCCTATAAGGACCTGGTGACGGCCATGGCGGGCATGTCGGAACTCGGCGAGGTCTATCATCCCAACGCTTCGCTGGCCGGCTGGCACGCCAAGCGTTTCGCGGCGTTCGAGCTGTTGCAGCAGGCCGGCAAGGCGATCAGGGGCTGAAGCGGTCGGCCACAAGGATGGCGTTGTCAGGAGCGTGGCGGAACTGCAGAGGAACACACGTGCGCCGAGGCTGTCTGTCGTGGTCTCATTGAACGGACTGGATGAGCCATAGGAGAGCCAGAAGGTTGGCGAGCGATGTGCCGGCCGGGCCGAAGGTTTTCATCCGATCATCGATCGTGGCGCCTATGACCGCATCCCCAGCCTGCACAAGGATCATTATCCAGGCGATGGCTTCAAGCCATTCCGTCGAACCGGTAAAAAATGGCACGGCGCTCGCGACCACCAAAGCCACGCTGCGTGCACAACCGTAGAAAGCTATTGTCCGGGCGTTGCCGGTTTCGTTCATGGCGGCAGCCAAGGAGAAACCGAGACTGACGACCGCGCTGAGAGCTGTGACTGACGCGCAAACGATGAAGGCTGTGAACATCGCATTCCATGGCTTGTGGCCGCTACACCTTACTCGAATAGCCAGGGCCTGAAATCAAGTCACTCTTTGCCGCTACCAGTTACAACTTGCGCGGTCACCTGCAGGACACGAATGGCTTCGGCCGCACTCACAGCTCCTTTTCCGCCAACTCCCTGAATTCGTCGGGTACCGAGCGCGCCGCCTCCAGCGCCACGGTGCCGTAGCCGACAGCCTGTTTGCCGAAGCGCTCGCGGATCTTGTCGATGGCGCGGTCGGCGCCGAAGCGGGCCAGACCTTTTCGGGTGCCGGGACGGCGCTTCTCATCGCCGAGGCCGAGCGGCAGTTCGAGTTGCAACTCGGCACTTTCCTCGAGATGCGAGACCGAGATCGCCAGAAGCGAGATCGTCTTCTCGTAAGGGTGGTCGGCAAGCGCGCCGCGCACTAGGTCGCCAGCGATCTCGGCCAGCATCGCAGTCGCCGCGATCGGCTGGTCAAGCGTGATCGAACGCGTGACGGCGCTGAGATCGGCGAAGCGCACGCGCACCGTCACCGTGCGGCCGGGCCTTGCCTTGGCGCGCAGCCGGCTGGCGACGCGGTCGGCTAGATGCAGCAAAGTGGGCACGATGACCCGTGCAATGGCGGGCTTCTGGCCGAGCGCCGATTGCGCGCCGGCCGAGTGCGCCCGGCGCTTCGTCTCCAGTTTGCGCGGGTCGCGGTTCCATGACAGCGCCGACAGCTTTTCGCTGGCGGCGGGACCGAGCAGCCGCGTCAGCGCGCCGCTGTGCGTCCTGGCCAACTGGCCGATGGTCTCGATGCCGATTTCGGCCAGCCGCGCCTTCGTCGCCGGGCCGACGCCCCACATCAGCCCGACCGGCAGGTCGTGCAGGAAGGCGATCTCGGTGCTGGGTTCGACCACCACCAGCCCGTCGGGCTTGGCGACCTGCGAGGCGATCTTGGCCAGATGCTTGGTGCGCGCCACGCCGATCGAGATCGGCAGGCCGAGCTCGGCCCGGACGCGGCGGCGGATGGTCGTGGCGATCTCTTGCGGGGACCCGAACAGGTGTGTGCAGCCGGCGACATCGGCAAAGGCCTCGTCGATGGAGATGCGCTCGACCACGGGCGTGAAGTCGTCGAGCACTTTGATCGCGGCGTCGCCCAGGCGCTGGTAGTCGCTGAAATTGCCGCCGACGAAGATCAACTGCGGGCAGAGTTCGCGCGCCTTGCGCCCCGGCATGCCGCCGCGCACGCCGAAGGCGCGGGCTTCATAGGAGGCTGCGAGCACCACGCCGCCGCCCACCGCTATAGGTTTGCCGCGCAGGGACGGATCGAGCAACTGCTCGACCGAGGCATAGAAGGCGTCGAGGTCGGCATGCAGGATGGTGGCTGTCGTTTCCATCCCGACCGCACATCCGCAGTTGCTGATAGATCGGAACATATAGAGAACAAAGCGCGCACGACTGTCAAGCAGAATGTCGGCGCACGGTGCTATCAGCTGCGTTCTTCAGCACAAATTGCTCAGGCGACGTCGGATCGCGGTTTTCAACAACGTCTTTAAGACAGGCAACGAGGCTGTCAGCATACGCCAGAGTGCGGAAGGAGGACGACATGACCGACCACATCATAGCGCCTTACACGGATTGGTTTGAAGCGCACAAAGCGCATCTCGGGAAAGAAAAGGCGTTTACGCGCCAGCGTCAACAACTCGCGGCGGACCGACGGGCACTGCCATGGCTTCGGATCGACAAGCCCTACGAGTTCGATACGACCCAGGGAAGGAAATCGTTGGCCGATCTCTTCAAGAACCGCAGCCAGTTGATCATTTATCACTTCATGTTTCCGCCCAATGCAGACTATCGGTGCACCGGCTGTTCATTCCTTTGCGACCACATCGACGCCGCCAACCAGCATCTGATGCATCACGACGTCTCCCTGGCCGTCTGCTCACGCGCTCCTCTCACCGAACTATTAGACTTCAAGGCGCGGATGAATTGGCAGTTTGATTGGGTGTCGTCGTTCGGAAGCGATTTCAATTTCGACTTCCAAGTATCGTTCACCGAGGACCAGATCAACTCGGGCAAGGTGTTATTCAATTTTGACGAGGCCGCGATAACAGCAGAGATCGCGGTGGTGCGACCGTTTTCTACAAAGATGATGATGGCAAGATTTATTGCACTTTCCAGGTGCGGGGCCGTGGCGGCGAGAACCTGATCGGGACCTATAGCTATCTCGACCTCACTCCCATCGGCCGCAATGAAAATGGGCCGTCCCATACGCTGGGCGACTGGGTCCGTCTTCACGATGAGTATGATGGTCGATGATTATCCATTTATCGCCGCACAGTTAGGCAACGCCCTGCCTTGGCGTCGGCCTCCGGGCGTCTTTCATAGCTTCGGCGATCATGCGTTCGCCAGATGCTCCGCTCGCAACGCTGCCTTCATCTGGTCCAGCGCAGCATCACCGCCGGCCGCCAATTCGTCGGCGACCCGGGCGAGCTTGTCGTCGGCCCTGCGGTGCTTGCTGCCCCAGGCGCCGAGCGTCGCCAGCACGGGCAGCAGGTCGATGCCGGCCTCGGTCAGCCGGTAGACCGTTTTCAGCCCGTGTGTCGGGTCTTCGCTGCGGGTGAGGATGCCTTCGTCCTGCAGCGTCTGCAGCCGCTCGGCCAGCGTGCGCGAGGAGATGCCTTCGTCGGACTGCAGGAATTCCCGAAAATGCTTTTTCCCGGCGAAGATCAGGTCGCGGATGATGAGCAGCGTCCAGCGGTCACCGAGCAGTTCGAGCGACAGGTTGATCGGACAGCCGGACTTTCCCTTTGTCGACATGTCTATGGTTCCATTTTTAAATCACTTTACTATTGACATCATTCTCCGCGATGGGTCAACTGGTTCCATAAGTAAACCACTCGCCAGCATCGGACAAACCGAGGAGAACGACCATGAAAAAGCTGATCCTGCAGATCCAGGTGTCGGTCGACGGCTTTGTCGGCGCCAACGAGGACCATCACTGGCAGCTCTGGGAATGGGGCGACGAGAGTGCCTGGGACGACGAGCTGAAGCGGGATTTCAACGCTGTCTTCGCCGGCATCGACACCATCCTGCTCAGCCGCAAGATGGCCGAGGAGGGTTACCTGACCCATTGGGGCAATGCGGCGAAGAAATTCCCGCGCGATCCGTTCTACGCCTTTGCGCAGCGGATCGTCGAAGCACGAAAGGTGGTGCTGAGCGACAAGCTCAAAGCCTCGCGATGGGACCGCACTACGGTGGCCAATGGCGACCTGCCGCGCGAGGTCCAGGCGCTGCAGGCGGGCGAGGGCGGCGACATGGCCGTCTTCGGAGGCGCCGGTTTCGCCTCCTCACTCATCGCGGCCGGGCTGGTCGACGAGTTCCAGCTGTTCGTCAACCCGGCGGTGCTGGGCGCGGGACGGCGGATCTTCGACCAGGGCGGTTTCGAGACCCTGCGGCTGCTCGGCTCGAAAGCCTATGCCTGCGGGATGGTGGTCAACCGCTACGCGCCAGTGGCATGATCCGAGGCGTGGTGGAGGCGTCTCGCCGATAAAAAGATGTTTGGGCGGAATCCTTTGCCCGCGTCTCTTCGTCTTCAACGTGCGGTCGCCGGCAGGGCGGGCGCATCAATCCTGAACGGAGAGACAAGACCATGATCCTGGTGACAGGCGCCACGGGCCTGAACGGCAAGGCCATCGTGCGCGAGTTCGCACGGCAGAAGCATCAGGTGAGGGCGCTGGTGCAGGACCCGGCCCGTGCCTCGGCGGCGGGGCTCGACGGGCTTGCCGGGATACAACTGGTCGAGGGCGACATGCGCCGGCCTGAAACGCTGGGCGCTGCACTCGACGGCATCGACCGCGTGCTGATGATTTCGACAGCCGCAGAGGACATGACGGAAACGCAGTGCCGCTTCATCGACGCCTGCAAGCAGGCCGGTGTTGCCCATGTGGTGAAGTTTTCCGGCGCGGAATCCAACATCGGTTATGACGCGACGAAGTTCCGCTTCACGCGCATGCATGAGGAGATCGAGCGCTATCTGGAAGGGTCAGGCTTGGCGTGGGCGCATCTGCGCCCCAGCCAGTTCATGCAGGTCTATCTGCGTGACGCGCCAACCATTGCCGCCGAGGGCGTTTTCCGTCTCGCACTCGGCGACACCGAACTGTCGCCGGTCGATGTCGAGGACATCGCCAAAGTGGCCTTCCGGCTGCTGCGCGATGGCGGCCACGCAGGCGAGAGCCTCGACATGACCGGGCCCGAGGCGCTGACGATGCACGATGTCGCGGCGCGGATATCGAAAGCGATCGGCAGGCCGGTTCGCTATGTCAATGTCAGCCCTGAAGTGCGGCGGCGCAATCTGCTGGCCAGCGGCATTCCAGCCGGCTTCGCCGATGCGCTGGACGAGCAACTGGCCGAGCGGCTGCGGCGGCCGAAATCGCGTGTGCATCTGGCGACGCATGAGATGTTTGGCGTGCGGGCAACGCCGTTCCTCGAATTCGCCCGGCGTCACGCCGCGATGTTTGGCGGCGAGGACTAGCCGCGCTCGCGCAAAAAACATCCGCGGCCACGTATCCTTTCCGACCGCTCGTTCGTCCTAGGCTTCGAAGGTCGCGCGGCCCGCGATCCGCAACCCCGGGAGACCATAATGGCGAGCATACAGAGCGAGGCAAACAGGAACCACTACGCGGCGCTGGCCGCCAATGCCGGCAAACTGACGAGCCCGCAAGCGATCATCGACTACAACGACACGCATTGGACGGCGCTGACCGGCGAACCCGGCGGCGTCGACTATATCGAGGTCGATGCCGGCGGCGTGCCGGCAATGTGGATCGTGCCGAAGGGTGCCGACGAGCAGCGGGTGCTGTTCTACGCGCATGGCGGCGGCTTCATCGGCGGCTCGATCTACACGCACCGCAAGCTGGTCGGGCATCTGGCCAAGGCCGTCGGCTGCCAGGCGTTGCTCTACGGCTATCCGCTGGCGCATCAGGCGAAGCATCCGGCCCAGCTCAATGCGGCGATGACCGCCTGGACCTGGCTCACCGACCGCACCGGGCAAGGCTTCGACACCAGGCACATCGCACTTGCCGGCGATTCCTGCGGCGCGGTGCTGACCTATGGCGTGCTGCAGTGCCTTCGTGCGGAAGGCCGGCCGCTGCCTGCCGCGACGCTGATCATCTCCGGCTGGTTCGACATGGCGCTGACCGGTGCCAGCTATGAGACCAACCGCGACAAGGACCCGGCGTTCGCCAAGGCTGCCGTCGACTGGCTGGTGACGAACTTCATCGACGATGGCGACCGGCTCGATCCGCTGGTCAGTGCGCTCTATGCCGACCTCAGCGGCTTTCCGCCTGTCTTCCTTCAAGCCGGCGCGGATGAGACGCTGGTCGACGAAAGCCGCATGTTCGCCGAGCGCGCCAGGCTGGCCGGCGTCGAGACGCGGCTCGACGTCTTCGACGGCATGCTGCATTCCTTCCAGATGATGGCCGGCAAGGCGCCGGAAGCCGACGACGCGATCGGCCGCCTCGCCACCTGGGTGCGTGCGAGATTGGGCTTACCAGCTATCAGCGACAAAGCTGCCGGCGACAGAGCGGCTTGAGCCATGCGCCGGCTGGTCGTATCGAGCTTCGTGGAAAGTGCAGCACTTGCGTAATGGTGTGGTGACCCTGACCGATATGCCGCGAGGAACCAGCAGATCCGCAAATCCGTTGCACCGGCACAAGGGATACAGCCGCGGCTTGATTCCGAAGGCCTGTTCGACCCGCGCTACAAAGAGTTCCTGGAGACGGTTTCGCATCTGCGGGTCAAGCTGCACCGGTACTGCGCGCGCATGACCGGTTCGGCCCTCGATGGCGAGGACATCATGCAGGAGGCGCTGTTCGAGGCCTATCGCAAGATCGAATTGCTCGACGATGCGCAGGCGCTGCGGCCCTGGCTGTTCCGCATCGCCCACAACCGCTGCATCGACTTCATCAGGAGCCGCCGCGCCCGGCAGCGAGCCGAGGCCGGCTATGCCGGCGACGAGATCGTACTGCCTGTCGAGCCCGCCGGTCCCGGCGCCGGCCGTGCCATCGAGCGGTTGGTCGTGCATCTGCCGCCGAAGGAACGCGCCTGCGTGCTGCTCAAAGATGTCTTCGACCATTCGCTTGAAGAGATCGCCGATCTGGTCGGCTCGACATCAGGCGGCGTCAAGTCGGCGCTCAACCGCGGTCGCGCCAAGCTCGCCGTCTTGCCGGCGCAGCCGATCGCGGCACCGGCACACGATGCCGAGTTGGCGCGGCTGCTCGACCGCTATGTCGAATTGTTCAACAAACGAGACTGGGACGGGGTGCGGGCGCTGACCAGCGCCGATGCCCGGCTGCGCGTTTCGGACTGCTACAATGGCTTGCTCTCCGGCTCGCCCTATTTCGCCGAATTTGAGCGCAGCGAGCTGCCCTGGCGCATACGGCCAGGCGCGTTCGAAAGGGAAAACGTGCTGGTCGTCGACCGGCTGCATGGCGAAGTCTGGCGGCCGCCGTATCTGGTGCGGATCCATGCCGACGGCGGCGTGATCGACCATATCAGCGACTACTATGCGTGTCCCTGGATCCTGGATATGGCATCCGCCGACGCCGGATGAAGTCGGCCTCACTTGGCGTCGTGAAAAATAATGCCGACCGTGTGGCGCATGCCTGAGCGTAGGCGGCTGACGCCGTGGCGCAAGTTGACGCGGTATTTGCCCTTGGTTCCCTGCACCGGTCGATTGTGGACGGCGAAGGCAACCGCGTCGCCCTGGCGCAAGGGCACCACTTCGACCCGGCTTTGCATGCGCGGCCGCTGTTCGGTCAGCGCGAACTCGCCGCCGGTGAAATCCTCGCCCGGTTCGGAAAGCAGGATCGCTACCTGCAGCGGGAAGGCGAGGTCGCCATAGAGGTCCTGGTGGAGGCAGTTGAAGTCGCCGGGCACATATTGCAGCAGCAGCGGCGTCGGTCGTGTCTGGCCGGCGGCATGGCACTGTTCGAGAAACTCCGCATGCGTCGCTGGATAGCGCATCGCTTGCCCCATGCGCTCGTTCCACTGATTGGCGACGCCGGCCAGCCTGGGATAGAGCGCGCTGCGTAGGCCGCCCAAAAGGTCGGGCAAGGGATAGCGGAAATAGCGGTACTCGCCCTTGCCGAAGCCGTGCCTGGCCATGTGGATGTGGCTGCGGAAGTGGTGTTCATGGGAATAGAGGCCGGCGATCCGCCCGCACTCCTGCGGTGAGAGCAGCTTTTCGATCGCCGCGCAGCCGAAGCCGTCGAGCTCGGTGGCAAGGGCTGGCCAGTCGTACGCGGCGACGCGCGTCTCAGCGGCCTCGACCACGGAAGCGGCAACCTTGGCATGGGCGTTCATAGCGTTGCCTCCTTGTCGAGCAAAGCGCGCTTGCGCTCGATGCCCCAGCGGTATCCGGACAGCGTGCCGTCGGTGCGGACAACGCGGTGGCAGGGAATGCCGAGCGCGATGGCGTTGGCCGCGCTGGCCGTCGCCACGGCGCGGGCACCGTTCGGCTGGCCAAGGCGGCGGGCAAGGGCGGTGTAGGTGAGGGTGGCGCCGCACGGGACGGTGCGCAGCACGTCCCACACCCTCTGCTGGAACGGCGTGCCGTGGCGCATGTCGAGCGGCAGGTAGAGACCGGCGCCAGGCGTTTCGACGAAGCGCGCTATCGCCGCGAGATCGTCGCGCAAGGCGGCCTCGTCTTCGATCGGCATCTTGCCAGCGAAGCGATTGCCAAGGTCCTGCTCCAGCGCATCGGCATCCGAACCGATCAGGATGGCGTAGACGCCGATATCGCTGCGCGCCGCCAGGATCTTGCCGATCGCGGACTGGCCGATGGCATAGGCGATGGTGTCGAGGGCGTTGCGGACGCCCGCGGTCGGTGCATTCATTTGGGTCTGCATGGGGTTCATTGCCTTCACTCCTTTGTCCGTGTCTGAACCCTAGTCGCATGCCGGCCGTGCCTCACTCCGGTGCTTGCTTTCAAATTCAAATCGCGAGCGCAAAAGTATGTGCTCTACGGCGCCCCCCTCTGTCCTGCCGGACATCTCCCCCACAGGTGGGGAGATCGGCAGCTCTGGCGCCGGCTCTCTTCCTGCAACGCTGGAGATTGGCGAAGGTCGTGGTGACAGCCGATCTCCCCCCTCGTGGGGGAGATGTCCGGCAGGACAGAGGGGGGCGCCGTAGAGCGCTGATATTGAAACCATTCCCATTTTGTCATGCGACGCGGGTGACGGAGATTTCACCGAGCAGGAACACTTCGCCGGTCAGGAGCCGCAGCTCGATATCGCCGGTCGCGGTCAGGTTCCACTCGGCTTTGCCGTTATCGACCATCTGACCAACGGCGGTCATCACCAGTGATTTCGCGTCTTGGGTGCGTGGGCTGGCGGCAGCGACGTTGCGGGTCTTCGCATCGGTGGTGGGAGACCTTGCCATCGCGCGCATTGTTGCCAGGTCCTCCCGCCGTCAGGCCCGCGAAGACCGATGATCTGCTGGTCTCGCCCCGCCCGATGAGCCGGACACCGCCTCACGGTCGAGCAGCGCGCGCTTGCGCTCCGCACCCCAGGCATAGCCGGACAGCGCGCCGTCTTTCCTGATCACGCGGTGGCAGGGAATGGCGACGGCAAGACTGTTGGCCGCACAGGCGGCGGCTATGGCGCGGGCCGCCCTTGGCGCAGCGATGCGCTCCGCGATCTCGGCATAGGAAACCGCGTGGCCGACCGGGATGTCCTGCAAGGCCTGCCAGACGCGCTGCTGGAACGCGGTGCCGCGCACGTCGAGCGGCAGGTCGAGGCCGAGTGCTGGCGCTTCGACGAAACCGACGACGCGGGCGACCAGAGCCTCGTAGCCGCGGTCGCCGCCGATCAGCCGCGCCTTGGGGAAACGGTCCTGAAGGTCGCGCACCAGCGTGTCCGGATCGTCGCCGAGCAAGATCGAGGCGACGCCTTTTTGGCTCGATGCGACCAGGATGGCGCCGAGCGAGGATTCGCCGACGGCAAAGCGGATCTCTTCATGCGCGCCGCCGGCGCGATAGCGCGTCGGCGTCATGCCGAGCATGCCGGTGGATTTCTCGTAAAACCGCCCGCTCGAATTGAAGCCGGCATCATAGATCGCCGCTGTCACGCTGGCGCCGCCCTCCAGGCCCTGGCGGATCCGGGCGGCGCGCTGCGCGGCGGCATAATCCTTTGGCGTCAGCCCGGTGACGGCCTTGAAGACGCGGTGGAAATAGCTGGCGCTGCGCCCGGCGGCGGTCGCCAGTTCGGCAAGCGACGGTTCTTCGTCGCTCCGTTCGATCCTGCGGCAGGCATCGGCGACCATGGCGGCGTTGCCGGCCTCCAGCGACGGGCCATCCGGATTGCAGCGCCGGCACGGACGAAAGCCGGTCGCCTTCGCTTGATCCAGCGTGTCGTACAATTGCACGTTCTTTGGGTTGGCGCGCCGTGACGGGCAGGAGGGCCGGCAATAGACGCCGGTCGTCGCCACCGAATACCAGAATTCTCCGTCGGCCGATTTGTCACGCGAAACGATGCGCGCCCAGCGCGGATCGTCGGCAACCGGCAGCGGCGTGGATTTCAGATTCTTGGCCAGGGTGATGAACATGCCCGGCATTGAAGCCGCCAAAAGCCGGCCTCGCCACCCGTTTCCTGCCAAGTGCCTGATCGCCGTCGCCCGAGCCCTCGTTGCTACGCCGCCCGCTTGGGTTCGATCGCAAATGGGCTGAGACCCAACCAGGTCTGCATTTTCCTCGCGATGTGCTGGTCGCCGGTCAACGCGACCTTTGCCCCGGCCTTCTCGACCGTGATCAACCCCATCCAGATCGCCGTCATCGTGTGCAAGTCGGTCGAGACGTAGAGATCGACGTCGAAGCCCGGATCGTACCAGCACAGATCGACCTCACCTTGCTTTTCGACGATCAGCCACCACGACCGTTTGGACGCCGGTAGCTCCTGATACAGAAATTGTATCACCGTGCGCCCCTCGGGCAGCGGCGAGGGGTTGAGATTGCGCCGCATGTCCCACATCAGCAACGACGGATCGAGGTTTTTCAGCGACAGCCGGGACTCGACCCATTTCTGTCCCCAGAGGCCCATCGCCTCGACGACCGGGCGCAAATCCCGGCCGGCTTCCGTCAGCCGATATTCGAAGATGCCTTTCTCGCCTGGCACCTCCTTGCGCTCGACGATCCCCGCCAGTTCGAGCTCCCTCAACCTTTGCGACAGAAGGGTCGGCGACATTTTCGGGACGCCGCGGCGCAGGTCGTTAAAGCGGGTCGAGCCCGCCACAAGCTCGCGCATCAGGACCATGGTCCAGCGGGTGCAGAGCACCTCGGCGGCCATCGATAGCGGGCAGAACTGCTTGTATCCGTGCTGGGTCATGAACGACGTCCCTCCCTGGAAGCTGGGCTGAATATTAGGCCCTGATGAATGAAGCGACCAGTACGGAAACTGTACTGCCCCAGTACAGATCGCGGACTGGTTGGCGGGTGCCCTGCCATGCGAGCCCTTTGATCGGCGCACGGATACCCCTTGCGCCGCAACCAGGAGACTACCCATGACCGCTTACATCATCGCAGACATCAAGGTGAAGGACCCGCAGTGGATGCCGTCCTATGCCGCGTCGGTGCACGACCTCGTCCACAAGCATGGCGGCATATATCTGTCGCGCAGCGGCAATGTGAAGACGCTTGAAGGCAAGCCGCTCGACACCACGCTGATCGCCCTGATGGCGTTCCCGTCGGAAGCGGCGGCGCGCGCCTTCACCAGCGATCCGGCCTATGCGCCCTTCGCCTCGGCCCGTCAGGATGGCAGCGACAGCCGCTTCCAGATGATCGACAACACCGATCTGGCCGGAACGATCGCGTATCTGCCGAAGGGATGACCGTTCCCGGCATTCGTCGCATCGATTGCGGGATCTACAAGCAACAACAGTCACAGCGCTTGCGTGTCGGGCCACCGTATTTTCGGCGGCCGGCCAGCTGTGCTTTTTCAAGAAGATTGGAATGAACATGATATCGAACTTCTGCAAAAGGGTTCTCATGGCGGGGGCCATGCTGGCCGTCTGCACCGCGTTCGCGCAGGCCCATCAGGAAGCGTCTGCGTCCGGACCCAATCCGCTGGCCGACAAGGTACGGGCTGCCAACAGCCGGTTTGTCGACGTCAAGGCCGCGACGGCCGAGGGCTATGCGCCCATCCCCTGCGCCAGCGGCATCACCGGCGGCGCCATGGGCATCCACTATGTCAACGGCCAATACCTGAAGGACGACAAGATCGACATCGCCCGTCCCGAAGCCGTGATGTACGAGCCGATGGCCGACGGCACGCTGAAGCTGGTGGCGGTCGAATACATTACCTCGAAGGGGCCCGCGTCGCTGGACGGACAGCTGTTCAACTTCAACAGCGCGCCCAACCGCTACGGCCTGGGCGCGTTCTACGAACTGCATGTCTGGGCGTGGAAGGGCAACCCGACAGGCACCTTCGCCGACATGAACCCGAAAGTGTCATGCGAACACGCGATGGCGCCGAGCCAGTAGCCGGCAATGGCCAGGCGGCGCAATCCGCCTGGCCACTCGCCCGAAGCCTGTGGGATGCGGTTGCCCGGCTTCAGCCAGGCTCGGTCATTGTGACGCTGGATCGGGGATGGCCAGTCCGACCTCCGCGATGTCCCGGCTCGCTTGCGGCAAGACGAAGCGTCCCGCCACGTACCAAAGCAGGGACACGACAAGGATCGACAGATAGCCATCCACGGCATAGTGCCAGCCGGTGTAGACCGAGCCGAACAGGATCAGTGCCGCAAAGGACCAGCCGGCGATGGTCCACCGACGACCGAAGCCGGCCAGGAAGAACGCATTGAGCGTGGCGATCGCGACATGCATGCTTGGCATGGCGGAGATGCCGGTACCCAGTTCCGGGCGACCACTTGCGTAGGCTGCAAACAGATAGTTGGCATAGACATCGACCGAGGCGACGTGGCTGTTCCGCCCCAGGGCGGTTCGCAGTGCGGCAAACCTATCGCCCCCGTAGAACTGGTCGTGGAATATCGGGCCGGTGGACGACAGCAGGGTCGCAAGAACGGTGCCGCACAGGATCGTGGTCAGCACGAACACCCATAGATAGCGCAAGCGCCTGACGGGATCGTTCCAGAAGGCGACGAACAGCAAAATGCCCAACACTTGGACATGCCAAACATATTCGTAGCCAGCGAAAATGACGGCTGAGACCGGTTCGGAAACGACACCGTGCGCCAATGTCCAAGGATCGGCGCCGTGCAGCCGAAGATCAAGCTCCGCCAGGGCGCGGTCGGCGTAGAATGGCACGATGTCCGGGATGGCGACCTTCAAGGTGGTGAAGGCGGTGATGCCGAGAAAGAACAAAAGGATGACGGGTGCGGCTGCCAGCCAACGCTGCCTGAGCGTGTCGAGCATGAACCTGGTCGGGTTGTGCCTGGCAAATGTCAGCGCCACCACGCCGAGCCCAGCCGCCAGAAGCGCGGGCAAGAAGAAGACGAACGGCTTGGCATAGGATTGGGCCAGATACAGATAGCGTCCCGGCTCCAGGTAAAGAGCGGTCACGGCATAGGTCAGACACAAGGCAGTCAGCAGCCAGCCGCTCCTGGTTGCCGCGATGTCCAGGTCAAGAGTGGCAGACGAGCGGCGATTGTCGCCGCGCTGCCTGGTGTGCGCATTCATCGGAGGACATCCCGCCAGCTGCCCAGAAAACTGTTATGGAGTATTTCGCAGACAATGTATTACCGTCTGGTTACTCTCGTACCAAAGTAAAATCCAAAATATTAGATAGTTATAATGCGCAATTTGTGGGTAAGGGTTCATTGATGAAGATGTTGCGCCGCAACGCACCGGCATCAGTCGCCGCCATCCGAGGCTTTCGATTGTTGCAGGCTACCTTGTCATCAGGCTTCGGCTGGATTGAAAGAGGGCGATCGCTTGGACGGCGATGGCCCTGCAAATCAGGCGGCCTTGACCAGGCCGAGCTGGGTGAGGGCGGCGACGCCGTCGTCGAGGCCGATCTCCTCGACGATCCTGCCGTCGACCACTTTCAGCACGGTGGTGCCGGTGAAGCGCATGGTGCGGCCGGTGGCGGTCGGCAGCGACCCGACGAGGAAATCGCTGAACGCCGGACCGGTATGCGTGCCGCCGCCCTCCCACTGGCCGACGACATAGTCGCCTTCGGCAATGAGGTCGGCCGTGGCCCAGAAGTTGAGATCCGGGAAGGCGGCACGGAAATCGGTCATGAAGGCCTTGATGTCGTTGCGGCCGCGGCGCGGCTCATGCAGCGAGTATTTCAGCAGCATGTCGGGTGCGGCGATGTCGTCGACCACCGACAGGTCGCAGGTTTCACCCCAGAAGTCGGTGAACCATCTTACGACGACGGCCTTGTTGTCTTCTTGCTTGGTCATTGGGAGGTCCTCTTGTCTTTGCCTTGGGATCACCGTGTTCACCGGTGACCTGGGCAAGCACTAGGACGATCCGGCGGGCGCAAAACTCCGGTTCTTGCCGGCCAATCGAAAGGCGGAGAGTTGCCGGCAACGCTCACGCTGTTGGCAACGCAGGATCGCCGCTCTGGGCAGTCTTCCTTCGGTAACTGTTTCTTCTCTGGTTTTGCTGCAGATTGCCCCGCGGGTGGGGATGAGCTAAACAGACGATGGCGCGTGAGGACAAGAAAAGTCGCAATGGAACGTTCTGGGCCAAGGCCCTGGAACGCGCCCATCTTGGCGTCTGGGACTGGGATCTTGCGACCGGCGACTGCTTTTATTCCGCGACCTGGGCGCGGATGCTGGGCTATGACGAAAGCGAACTTGCCAACACCAGCGACCTGTGGCTGCAACTGACCCATCCCGACGATCGCGAGCGGGCGCTGGCCAGCGGCGACCGCCACATTGCCGGACAGACCGATGCCATCGAGACCGAACTCAGGCTGAAGCACAAGCAGGGCCACTGGGTGTGGGTGCTCGATCGCGGCGGCATCGTCGAGCGCGACGCGTCCGGAAAGCCGCTGCGGCTGATGGGCGTGCAAACCGACATCACCAAGCAGAAGGCGGCCGAAGCCGAGCTCGAAAAGGTCAATGTGCGCTTCCGCCTGGCGCTTGCCGCCAGCGGCACCGGCATCTGGCACTACGACATCGCCACCAACAAGAGCTATTGGGACACCCGCACCAGGGACATGTTCGGCCTCGTCGCCGACACCGACGAGGTGACGGCCGACCTTTGGCACAGCTACCTGCATCCCGAAGACAAGGAAGCCACCGAGCGCGCGCACCGGGCACCGATGGGAACGGACGCCGTCATCGCCAATCAATACCGTATCATCAGGCGCGACGGCGAGATCCGCCACATCGAATCGCTGGTCCGCTTCGTCGCCGCCGCGGGTGCCGCCGGCCAGATCCTCGGCACGGTGCGCGACATCACCGAGGAAAAGCTGCGCGAGCAGGAGCTCGCCTACGCGGCCCGCCATGACGCGCTGACCGGCCTGTGGAACCGCTCCGCCTTCGACCGGCTGCTCGCCGACCATATCGCGGCGGGTGTGCCGCTCGCCGTGTTCTATGTCGATCTCGACTACTTCAAGGCGCTCAACGATTTTGCCGGCCACGCGGCCGGCGACCTGGCGCTGAAGAGCGTTGCCGCCGGCATCCGCGCTTGTCTGCCGCCATCGGCGCATGCGGCGCGTCTGGGTGGCGACGAATTCGCGCTGGTGGTGCCGCATTGCAATGCCGCGCAGGCCGAGCGGATCGCCACTGCCGTGCTTGGCGCGGTGCGCGAAGCCGATCTCGGCCCGGCCGCATCGACGCGCAAGCTGGCGGCCTCGATCGGTATCGCCTTCGTCGATGACGCCAACACCACGGTGGCCGATGCGCTGGCCTGCGCCGACGATGCCTGCTACGCGGCCAAGGCTGCCGGGCGAAACCGTTTCGCTGTGTTCTCCGTCAAGACGGCATCGGGGTCGGGCGGGCTGAATGCGGCGCGCATCGCCGCCGACACCGTCGATGCCATGGAAGACGGACGGCTGAAACTGTTCGGCCAGGAAATCCATCTGCTGGGCAGGCCCTGGGAAGAGAGCCGCCATGTCGAAGTGCTGGCGAGGCTCGCCGCGCGCAATGGCCGCCTGGTGCCGCCCGGCGAGTTCATTCCGGTGGCCGAGCGGTTCGGCATCGCTTCCAGGCTCGACCGCTGGATCATCCGCACCGCGCTGTCGAGGCACGGCGCGGCCTTGCGCTCGGGTGCGCTGACGCTCGGCTTCAACCTGTCGGCGCAGACGTTGAGCGATCCGCAATTGTGGGCGTTCGTCGACAGCGTCATCGAGGAGACCGGGGCGCCGCATTCGGGCATCGGCTTCGAGATTACCGAGACCGCCGCGGTCACGAATTTCGACGCCGCGGAACAATTCGTGCGCAAGGCGCGCGAGCGGCACTGCCGGGTCAGCCTCGACGATTTCGGCGCCGGCATGAGTTCATTCGAATATCTCAGGCGCTTCCCCGTCGACACGATCAAGATCGACGGTTCCTTTGTCGAGCACATCACGCAAAGCCGCTTCGACCGCGAGATCGTGCTGGCTATCACCAGCATTGCCCGCAGTCTGGGCTGCGATGTTGTGGGCGAGAAGATCGAACGGCAGGATACGTTGACGATGCTGAGCGACATGGGCGTCGCCTTCGGCCAGGGGTTCTTGCTGCACCGGCCGGAACCGCTGGAGGCGATCGTTTCGCGCGCGACCGAAGTGGTGGCAGCCCGAAAGGCATCGTGATCCAGGTATGTTGAGATTCAGGTGTGTTGAGATTCAGGCCGGGCCAGCCGGCCTGAGTCTCAAAACATCTTAGGCGGTTCGCCGCGCCGTCGATTGCCGAAATTCCAGCACTCCAGCCTCGGGTGGCCTGTGCTGTGCCTCTGCCACCGTTTCGATCAACAGATCGAGGGCGTCACATGCCATGCGGCTCGTCTCGTCACTGCCTTGCAGATAGTGATAGGCGCGTTCGAGGTGGATGCGGGCCGCTGAAAAATCACTGGTCAATGGTCTCTCCATGATCCCGCCCTAATGTATTTTGCCGGGCCTGGCGGAATTCGGGGTAAATATCCACAGGCGGCTTTTATTCAAATGCCGTCGAATATTGCGCGCCCTGTCAGGAGCGACGTCTCCAACTCTTTGCCTTGTCCTGCTGCGCGGTTAGACTGCGACCTCCTTGTCCGAGGTGGGATCGATGATCGTCCAGGCCTGCATCAACGGCGCGCGTCCACGTGATTTCCACCCCAGGCTGCCGCTCGATGCACAGGCGATGACCAGCGACGCCGCGGCCTGTGTCGCCGCCGGTGCGGCCGAGTTGCACATCCATCCGCGCATCGACGAACGCGAAAGCCTGGCGGCGGTCAATGCCACTGTGCTGGCGGTGCGCCGGGCCTGCCCGGGCACGCTGATTGGCGTGTCGACCGGCGCCTGGATCGAGAATGATGTCGCGCGGACCCGCGCCGCGATCGGCGCGTGGCAGGAACTGCCCGACTATGCCTCGGTCAATTTGTCGGAGGTCGATGCGCCCGTCGTAATGGAGCTGCTGCGCAATCGTGGCGTCGGCGTCGAAGCGGGGCTTGCTACAACAGCCGACGCCGAGCGCTTCGTCGGTCTTGCCGACCACAGCCGCGTGCTGCGCATCCTGATCGAGATCGACATCCAGGACCTGCCGGCTGCGCTGGACGAGGCGGATGGCATCGCCGCCGTGCTCGAGCGCGCCGGGGTGCGGCGGCCGATCCTGCTGCACGGCGTCGACGCCACGGTATGGCCGTTCGTCGCGCTTGCGCATCGCAAGCGCTGGTCGACGCGGGTCGGGCTGGAAGACGGCAAGACGCTCGCCGACGGCAGGGCGGCGAGCGACAATGCGGAAATCGTTGCGGCGGCCGTGGCGATTTTTCGCGGCGCGCCTGGAGGCTGACGGGGGTCTGCCTCAGACCTGCCCGCCGACTGGCTCTGTCCAGGTGCGCAGAATATGTTTCTGGATCTTGCCGGATGCGGTGCGCGGCAGCGCCTCAGTGAGCAAAAACGCCTTCGGCACCTTGTAGCGGGCGATGCGGGCACCGCAGTGGCTCGCCAGCGCCGCCGGGTCGACAACGCAACCGGGTTTGACCACGACAAAGGCGCGCCCGACTTCGCCCCAGCGTTCGTCGGCGACGCCGATCACCGCTGCCTCGGCAATGTCGGGATGGTCGAGTAGTACCATCTCGACTTCGGCAGGATAGACGTTCTCGCCGCCGGATATGAACATGTCCTTGTGGCGGTCGACGAGGGTGACGAAGCCTTCGTCGTCCTGCCGCGCGATGTCGCCGGTACGGAACCAGCCATCGGCGGTGAAGGCGCGGGCCGTCTCTTCCGGCCGGTTCCAATAGCCCGGCGTGATGCCGGGGCCGGACAGCCATATCTCGCCCGGTTCGCCGGCAGCGACATCGCTGCCATCATCGCCGACGATGCGCAGGCCGATCGTCGGCGCTGCAAGACCGGCCGAGCCCGCCTTGCGGGCGATCCGGTCCACCTCGACCGGCATACAGAGCACGGTGCCGGCTTCCGTCATGCCGAAGCCGTCGACCATGCGGCCGCCTTGTGCCAGCCACCAGAGGATGTCGGAAGCCGGGTTGGACGCGCCGCCGGTGAAGATGGCGGTGAGCGAAGTCCAGTTCACGGGCGCAAAACCCGGATGATCGCGCAACATTCTGGCCATCTGCGGCACGCAGAAATAGTGGCTGACGCCAAGCGCGGGATCGGCGAGGCGACGGTTGGTGAGGACGGCATCGAAGCCGGGCGAGATCAGCACCGTGCCGCCCTGAAGCAGCGGTGGACGCAGGCTGGTGAGGAGGCCGATGACATGGAACATCGGCGCGTCGCAGAGGAAGATGCTGGCATTACCGACACGCCCCAGCACGCCGAAATTGATCGCGGTGGCCAAGGCGTTGCGCTCGGTGACGATAACCCCTTTCGGCCGGCCCGACGTGCCGGATGTGTAGAGGATGATCGACGGCGTATCGTCCGCCGGCAACGAGCGGCGCGGTGCCGGCGCATGCGCCTCGACCGCCGCAGCGAAGGCCGCGACCTCGACCGGCATGCAGCCTTTGGGCGGTGCCATCTCAAGGACGGTGTCGTGCAGCAGCAGCACCGGATCGCAATCTTCGAGGATCGTCTTCTGCTCGGCACCGGCGAGCCGCCAGTTGAGTGGCACGAAGATGGCGCCAAGCCGCATCGCGGCCTGCTGCAGGACAAGCAAGTCGGCGCTGTTGCGGGCTATCGTCGCGATCCGTTGCCCGGCCGCGATGCCATGGCCGGCTTCGAGCAGGCCGACGGCGCGCTGGATGGCTTCGTCCAGCGCGAAATAGGTCCAGCGCCGGCCAGTGGCTAGGTCGACACAAGCGACACGATCCGGCTGCGCCCTGGCGTGCAGGGCCACGGGGTCTGATGTCGTCCAGGCCGGCATCTGCATCTCCTCCCCAGGATTGCCTGTGCTTTGCGGGGTCACCTTGCCTTGTCGTAGGCGCCGAGACCCGGCTTGTAGCTCTTTTCGTCGATGAACTGGCGGATGCCTTCCTTGCGGCCCTCATTGTCATGAGAATTGGCCGCCTCTTGCGCCCGCACGAGATAGTCCTCGGCATTGTCGTAGGTCATCTCGGCGACGCGGCGGATGGCGTCCTTGGTCGCCTTCAGGGCAATCGGGTTCTTCTTGAGCAAGAGGGTGGCGACCTCGGTGACATGCGCCTTCAGATCCGCCAGCGGCATGCTTTCATTGACCAGCTTCCAGGCGGCGGCCTTCCTGCCGTCGATGAGATCGCCGGTCAGCGCGTGGTACATGGCGTCGCGCATCGACAAGAGGTCGATTACCACCTTGGTGGCGCCGCCGCCAGGCAGGATGCCCCAGTTGATCTCGGACAGGGCGAACTGCGCCTCGTCGGCGGCGAAGGCGAGGTCGCAAGCGAAGAGCGGGCCATAGCCGCCACCGAAGCACCAGCCATTGACCATGGCGATGGTCGGCTTGCCGTACCAGCGCAGCCGCCGCCACCAGCCATAGGCTTCGGACTGCGCCTTGCGGATGGCACCAAGGCCCTTGGCTTCGGTCTCGCGGAAATACTCCTTGAGGTCCATGCCCGCCGACCAGGCGCTGCCTTCGCCGGACAGCACCAGCACGCCGACGTCGTCGCGGAATTCCAACTCGTCGAGAACCTCCATCATTCGCCGGTTAAGCGCCGGGTTCATGCAATTGCGTTTGTCCGGACGGTTGAAGCGCACCCAGGCGATGCCGTTCTCGACATCGAAGGCAACGGTCTCTTCGGTCATGGTCGGGTCCTCCCGTTTCGCTGCTGCATTGGTGAAAATTGCTATGTAGCATAGCTATCATATTTGCTATGTCGCATAGTCTTTTTCGCTTGACAAGGGCCATGATCGCGGCGATCGGTTGCACCATGGACGAGGCTCACATCAGTAGCAGTGCGCCAGGCGCTACACCCGAAGACGCGCTCGACGCGCAGATCGGTTACAATCTCAAACGCGCCTCGGCCGTTGCGCTCAACGATTTCGCGGTCGAGCTGGCCGATGCGGCGCTGCGCCCGGTCACCTATGGCATGCTGGCGCTGATCGACGAGAAGCCCGGCATCCGCGCCGCCGAGCTCTGCCGCCTGCTCGGCATGAAGAGCGCCAACATGGCACCGCTGCTTGCCGAACTGGAAGAGCGCGGGCTGGTCGAGCGCGACGACCATGCCGGCGACCGGCGCGTGCAGATGCTTACCCTGACGCCGGCCGCCAGCGAGGCCATGCCCGGATGGCGGCAACAGGTTCGCCGGCACGAGGATCGGTTCCTGCAGCGGCTGACAAAAAAGGAGCGGGCAACGCTGCTGCGCCTGCTGCGCCTGATCTGGACGGATGAAGAGGGCTAGAGCCTGCTCCATCCCGATGGAATCGGGATCATGCTCTAGCTGGTTTCCTCGTCGCGCGCCGCAAGCCGCAGCAGCAGGGCGAAGAACGCAATCACCGGCGGCACGACGAAGCACCAGACATTGGCGAAGGCAAAGCCAAATGCGGCGGCGGCGCAGCCGGCCGCGAATACGGCGACCGCCACCGACATGCGCCTTAGGCGGGCAATGAGGGCAGGGCGGACCTCTGGCTTCACACCGCCCAGAAGATCGCTGAGGTCGATCATGATCTGGGTGGTGGTGCCGGTCATCAGCGTCGATGGCGGTGCGGCCGCGAGATGGACGCGGTGCACCGCATTCTGGATCGCCATGGCGGCGACCAGCACCATGCCGGTGACGATTGCCGCCGCACCGTCACCGGTGGCGAAGGGGCCAAAGCGGATCGCCAGCGCGGCACCAGCGATCAGCAGCACCAGCTTCGCCGCCAGCAGCGGGCCGAGCGCCGGCAGTCCCAGCCCGCGCAAGCGCTCGCCGGCCAGCCGGGTCAGGATGACGACGATGCAGAACACCGGCAACGCCAAAAGCTTTGCCAGCACGCCCGAGATGCCAAGCACCAGCGAGGCGCCCAGGGTGACGAAATTTCCCGTCACATGCGCAGTGAACAGGCCCTGTAGCGCCAGGAACCCGGCCGTATCGACATAGCCGCCATTGAGGCTCAACAGCAGCGGCAGTGTGGGTTTCATCGTTGCATCTCCTGGCCAGGCCTGGCGGTCAGCGTCTCATATCCCGGCGGAGCGTTCCACCTCCGCGCGGCCGCCGCCCGTGCGGCCCTTTGCCGTCGCCGGCGCGGCATCTTTGCCGTCGCGAGGTCACCGCCACATGAACGGCAAACTCGGATGTTCACTTGACGACAATTGTGTCCAACGGAGCTCTTGCATGTCGCTGTCCGGTACGACAACCCGCTACGGAAGCCTCGCCCAGGCATTTCACTGGCTGACGGCACTGCTTGTGCTCATCGCCTTCCTGGTCTCGGAAGGTGGCCCGCCTGCGCGGGTCTATTCCGAGGCCCGTGCCTCGACCCTGTTGCTTCACGAGTCGCTCGGTTTCACCGTCTTCTGGCTGTTGGTCGCTCGTCTGATCTGGCGCCTGTTCGACTGCGTTCCCGATGCACCGCCGATGCCCGCATGGATGGCCGTCGCCTCCAAGGTGACGCATTGGGCGCTCTATGCGCTTCTGTTCGCGGTTCCGGCGACCGCCATGCTCGGCGCATGGTTCGGCGGCCACCCGGTGACGGTCTACCGCTTCGGCGCCATCGGTCCGTTTTTCGACCCGTGGGGCGCCGGCGCATCGCTGGCGGACATCCACGGCACGCTTGGCGATATCATCCTATGGCTCGCCGGCCTGCACGCCGCCGCGGCCATATTCCATCACGTCTTCCTTCGCGATCGCGTGCTAAGCCAGATGCTGCCCGGCTTGCCCAAGGCGCGTTGATATTCAACCGGCCTGCAAATGACGGCTTTCCGCGCTGCTCACGGACCCGAATGTCCGCTCCGGTTCTCGAGCAGACTATCGTTTCGTTTCCAATGCCCTTCGTCCGGGCAGCCCGCTACAGCGCAACAGCCCGCCCCAATCCCCGCCGAACCGCTTCGCGATAGGCGAGGTCGGCCGCCATCATGTCTTCCATGGCAACGCCCATGGCCTTGTAGACGGTGACCTGCTCGGCGCTGACGCGTCCCGGCCGTAGACCGAGCAGCATTTCGCCGAGTTCGGTTCCGGTTTGCGGATCGAGACCGGCGAGTTCGCACGAGCCGACCGGGGTCGGGGCGAAGGCTTCGCTGGTCTCGACGAACAGGCTTGCCCGCTTGATGAGGTCGACCGGCAGTTCACCGCCTGGCGGTGCGACGCCCACCGACGAGACATGGGTGCCGGGCCGCACCCAGTCGGTCGAGATCACCGGTGCGAAGGAATGCGTCGCCAGGCAGACGACATCCGACGAGCGCACCGCGGCTTCGAGATCGCTGACGGCGACGACGCCGGGATGCCGCGCGGCAAGCGCCTGCGCATCGGCGAATTCCTTCGAGACGACGCGGATCTCGGCGAAGTCGCGCACCAGCGGCAGAAGGTGCAAGTGCTGGCCGGCCTGCACGCCGGCGCCCACCACCGTCGCTACCTTGGCGTCGCGCCGGGCGAGTTCGCGCACCGACAGCACGGCTGAGCCGGAGGTGCGCACGGCGGTGATGTAGGTGCCGTCCATGACGCAGACCGGCATGCCGGTCTGCGGGTCGAACAGATGGATGGTGGCGAGGTGGCTGGGGATGCCTTTGGCGATGTTGCCTTCGAAGACGTTGACGATCTTCACCGTCAGATGCATGCCCGCCATCCAGGCCGGCATCGCCAGCGAATAGCCTGCATCGGGGATGTCGAGCTGCGGCCGCGCCGGACTGACGACCTTGCCACCGGACAGGGCCTTGAAGCCGCCGGCCAGCGCCTCGAGAAGCTGGCGAAGGTCGATGCAGGTTTTCACCTCGGCTTCGCTCAAGAAGTGCACTGGTGTATCGCCCTTGGCCTGGGCGCTGCGGGAGATCGATAGGGCTGTTGTCATGGAATCCGCTTTCGTTGTCGGCTGGAGTGCACGGCAACGGTATTGCGACCTGGCGGCGTGATGAAATATGCTGTTTTTGCGATTTTGGCGTGATTATCACGCTAGCCCTGGCTCAAATGTGTGAATCCTGAAATGGACGATCTCGACCGTATCGATCGCTCGCTGCTGCACTTGTTGCAGGAGGACGGCCGCCGCACGACGCTCGATCTGGCGCGGCGGGTCGGCCTTTCGCCGACAGGGGCGGCGCAGCGCGTCAAGCGGCTGTTCGCCGAAGGGTTCATCCGCGCGGTGCGTGCCATTCTCGACCCCGCCAGGATCGGGCAGGCACAGCTCGTGTTCATCGAGGTGCGGCTCGACCACACAGCGCCGCAAGTCTTCGACCGCTTCGCCGAGGCGGTGTTGCGGGCGCCCGAGATCATCGAATGCCACATGGTGGTCGGCGGTTTCGACTATCTGGTCAAGGCGCGCATCGCCGACATGACGGTATTCCAGGATTTCCTGCAGCGGGTCATCCTGCCGCTGCCCGGCGTCCGGGAAACGCACACTTATGCCTCGATCGCCAATGTGAAGCCCGACGCCCTGCTGCCTGTCTGAACTCGCAGCGTCATGGGAGAGTTTTTCTGCATGCTGGTTCAGGCTTTCTGGTTCGAACTGGCTGACGAAACCGGCTATACACCGCCAACTGCCAAGGCCCGTGCGCCAACCCAAGAAGGAAAATCAGATGAGTTCAGAAAAAACAGCTGTCGTCGTGGCTGGCGGCAGCGGCATGGGTGCGGCGGCGGCGAAGCGCCTGGCGGCGGATGGCTTCAACGTCGCCATCCTGTCCTCGTCCGGCAAGGGCGAAGCGCTGGCCAAGGAGCTTGGCGGGCTCGGCGTCACCGGCTCCAACCAGTCGAATGACGATCTGCAACGCCTCGTCGACCTGACGCTGGAGCGCTATGGCCGCATCGACGTGCTAATCAACAGCGGCGGCCACGGGCCGCGCGCGCCGATCCTCGAGATCACGGACGAGCAGTGGCACACCGGCATGGATGTCTATTTGCTCAACGTCATCCGGCCGGTGCGCATCGTGGCACCGCAGATGGTCAAGCAGAAGGGCGGGGCCATCATCAACATCTCGACGGCCTGGGTCGTCGAGCCGAGCCCGATGTTCCCGACCTCGGCGGTGTTCCGCGCCGGGCTTGCCGCCTACACCAAGATCTTCGCCAACACCTATGCACCAGACAATGTGCGCATGAACAACGTGCTGCCCGGCTGGATCGACAGCCTGCCGGCCACCGAGGAGCGCCGCGACAGCGTGCCGATGCAGCGCTACGGTACCTCGGAAGAGGTCGCCGCGACCATCGCCTTCCTGGCGTCCGACGGCGCCGGCTACATTACCGGCCAGAACATCCGCGTCGACGGCGGCATCATCCGCGCTATCTGACGCGGCGACCGGGAGGAGCACCATGTCCGACACCTATCTGCGTCTGGTGCCATCTGACCCCAATTGGCGCCCCGACAATCCGGCCGTGAGTACAGCCATGAAAGCTGCACTTGAGCTGTTCCCGCAGGCCGAGCATGTCGCTATCGAATACGAAGAAGGCGTCACGTTCTTCGACGCCGGAGCAAATACGGAAAGCGTCCATTGCGCGTTCTGCGGCGGCGACTTGGAGGATTGGTGGGGCGAGGCTATGAACGATGCTGCGGCATCGCGCTTCGAAGACCTGTCCGTTACCACGCCGTGTTGCCACAAGCTGACGTCGCTGAACGACCTGCGCTACGTCTGGCCCGCGGCGTTCGGTGTCTGCGCGTTGACGGTCGTCAATCCGGGGGTGACCTCCTTGGCCAGCGAGCAGTTGCGGACGATCGAGCAAGCCATGGGCTCGCCACTAAAGGCGATCTGGCAGCGCCTCTGAGACGACGGATTCTGAATATTCCAAGGAGCAAGAAATGCGGCTTTTGATACTCGGCACCGGCTGGATGGCGCAGGAACATGCCCGCCGCTTCAGCGCCATCGAGGGCGTCGACATCGTCGGTGCCGTCGATGTCGATGCGGCGCGCGTTGGCGAATTCGCCGACGGCTTCAACATCCCCAAACGCTTCACCTCGCTGGAGGAGGCGCTGAAATGGGGCGGCTTCGATGCGGTGGCCAATGTCACGCCGGACCGCATCCATCATCCGACCACCATGGCGCTGATCGCCGCCGGCAAGCCGGTGCTGTGCGAGAAGCCGCTGGCCGAGAACTTCGGCAAGGCCACCGAGATGGCTGATGCCGCCGAGGCTGCCGGCATCGTCAACATGGTGAACCTCACCTATCGCAATGTCGCGGCGCTGCAAAAGGCCCGCCAGATGGTGCAGGCGGGCGAAATCGGCACGGTCAGGCATGTCGAGGCGTCCTATCTGCAAAGCTGGTTGGTGTCGAAATTCTGGGGCGACTGGCACACCGATCCGAAATGGCTCTGGCGCCTGTCGCGCGGCCACGGCTCGAATGGCGTGCTCGGCGATGTCGGCATCCACATCCTCGATTTCGCCAGCTATGGTGCCGCTCTCGACATCGACCATGTCTTCTGTCGGCTGCGCGCCTTCGACAAGGCGCCCGGCAACCGCATCGGCGACTACGAACTCGACGCCAATGACAGCTTCGCCATGACGCTGGATTTTTCCAACGGCGCCTTCGGTGTGGTGCATGCCAGCCGCTGGGCGACCGGCCATCTCAACGAACTGCGCCTGCGCATCTATGGCGACAAGGGCGGCATGGAGGTGGTGCACAATCTCGACCGCTCGCTGCTCAAGGCCTGCGTCGGCGAGAATGTCGAGAATGCCAAATGGGAAGAGCTCGACGCCGGCTCGGTGCCAACCAACTACCAGCGTTTCGTCGACGCCGTCACCAGCGGCGTGCAGAGCGAACCCAGCTTCCGCCACGCCGCCGGCCTGCAAAAGGTGCTGGATCTCGCCGTGGTGTCGGACGAGAAGCGGGCGGAGTTGAAGGCGAATGCCGACACGCCCTAGAGCCGGTTGGCGCTTCACGGCCCCGTTGGTGCTGCTTATGCGGTCAAGGCATCTTGCAGTTCGGGCTGTTCGAAAAGCGTATGAAGCTCGGAAGCCGGCATTGGACGGCCAAAGAACCAGCCCTGGACATCCGTGCAGCCATTCTCCCTGACCAGCCTGAACTGGTCCTCGGTCTCGACGCCTTCCGCGGTCGTGGTCATGCCGAGCGTGGCACCGAGTTCGGCGACGGCCTTGACGATTGCCCGGCTTTCCCCGCTCTCGCACATCAGGCTGACGAAGCTGCGATCGATCTTGATTCGGTTGAACGGGAACGACCTGAGATAACTCAGCGAGGAATAGCCGGTGCCGAAATCGTCCATGGCGATGCTGATGCCGAGGTCGCGCAGGCTATACAGCGTCTTTATCGTGTTTTCATTGTGCGCCAGCAGCACCGATTCGGTGATCTCCAGCTCGAGCCGTGACGGCAGCAGGTTCGAAGCCGCGAGCGCCGCGGCAACCTGAAGCGGCAGCCCCTGCTGTTTGAACTGGGCGGGCGAGAGATTGACCGCGACCTTGACGGGCAGGGGCCATTTGGCGGCGTCGGCGCAAGCCCGCTGCATGATCCACTCGCCAAGCGCGTCGATGACGCCCGTCTCCTCGGCCATCGGGATGAATTCCGCCGGCGGCAGCAGGCCGAGCCGCGGATGGTTCCATCGCACCAGGGCTTCGAAGCCGGTGAGTTTCGAGGTCTTGGCGTCGTGCAGCGGTTGATAATACACGACGAACTGCTCGTTTGTGACGCCGAGAGCCAGTTCGGATTCGAGTTGGCGCCGCTCCTGCAGTCTTGCATCCATTCCCGGCTCGAACGACCTGCAGGTGCCGCGGCCTTCCATCTTGGCTTTGTACAAGGCCAGGTCGGCATTGCGGATGAGGATTTCCGATCTTTGTCCGTCGTCCGGGAAGACAGCGATGCCGATGCTGCTGCCGATGTTGATCTTGTGGCCCTGGATCAAAAATTCGACGGCCAGGGCGTGAATGACCCGGCTTGCCAGCACACCCGCCTCTTCGTCGCCATCGATCAGGAGCTGGAGGATGACGAACTCGTCTCCCCCGGTTCTCGCAACCATGGCGGTTTCACCAGCCTGCTGCTTCAGGCGCCTCGCCACCGCACCGAGAACCTCATCGCCGATTGGATGGCCGAGCGTGTCATTGACCGGTTTGAAACGGTCGAGATCGACGCAATGGACGGCCAGCTTCTCGCCGTCCCTGAGGCTTCTCAGTGCCTCGTCCATCGTGTCGGCCAGGAGGCCTCGGTTGGGCAGGCCGGTGAGAATGTCATGCGTGGCAAGGTGCTGGATCTCGGCGGTGCGTTCCTCGACCCGCCGCTCCAAAGTCTCGGCGGCATTGGTCTGCATCATCATTGTGCGCCCGATCGCATACCAGCAGACCAGCGCCAGCAGCGTGACCACCGCGACCGCCGCATAACCGGCCAGTTCGAATTGCCGCACGGACAGGGCGTCCATGTTGCTGTCGTATCTGCTGTTGGGGAAACCGGCCCAGAGACGCCAGGCGCTTCTGGGATCGTTGAGCGAGAGCGGGATGACTTCGGAATAGAGCAGATTGGGGTCGGCCGCCGTGAAGGCACGGGAATCCGCCGCCAGGGCCGTCGACATCTTGTGCTGGTCGGATTCAAATCCGTAGCCTGAATTGACGATGACATAGTCGCTGCTCGGCAACAGTTTTCTCAGTGCCGAGGTGAGCATGATTGCCGAGACGGAGCCGCGCAGGCTGCCATCCTGGCCGAAGACCGGGACCGAAAGGATGAAACCGGAGCGATCCGCGTCATTGCCGGTGTGGATGAAATCTGTGTTGTCGCAGGTGATGAGCTCCTTGGTGCCAATGATCGGCACATTCAGCCCGTCAATGGCGCTCGAATTCGGATAGTTCGCCTTCAGCCAGGCGAGCTGTTTGGCCAGTTCCTGGTACTCATAGGTCTCGACCTCTTCGGCGGGCCGGGTCAGCGCGTTCTCGTCAAGCTTTGCGGACTTTGCGGCTGCGGCGGCATCGGACCGCGCCCTGGCATTCACGATCAGCTGGTCGAACTGGAGGATCGGCTCCTCGAGCTTTCCGGTCACGGCATCGAAGCGGTCGGGGTCGAAATCCAGCGGCAGGAAGTAGACCTCGGAAATGGAGACGTTGTTGGCGAGATTGTTGTAGATCTGCTGGATTGTCGCGCGGCCCTCGTCGCCGAGGTTCGTGCCATGCCGGTCGAGGTTTCGGACGCTTGGCAGGTAGCTCAGCGTCCGCACATTCTCGTAGACGGCCCGCAAGGCGTCTTCGACCGTCTTGGCGGTTGTCCTGGCGGCCGCCTGGGAGTTCTCGATGTAGCGTTCCTTGGCAAGCGCGAAGTTCCGCTGGGCGTCGATATGCAAGGCCGCCAGCATCGCTGCGCCGGTCACAAGGATCACAACAAATCCGACTGCTCGCCAGAATGCGTTCATCGGCGTCCCACCATCAATTGGTAAGGGATACTTCAGAGCAGTTTAGGAAGCGCTAATGAGGAAGCGCCAATACCAATGCCCTTCCTTGCGGCCCCAGCGCCGTCACACACCAAATCCGACAAGATCCGGAAACCTGTTTTGCGGGTGCGAGAAAGCGGGATTGGCATGCGCAAGGTCCAGGCAATCAGTTCGCCGGTACCGCCCCGGCCTGCTGATCGGCATCAGTCAGCGTATGCAGGAAGGCGACGATGTCGTCGATTTCGGGGTCGGTCAGCGCAGGCTTGTCGCCGGGCTGCTTGCCGAAGGGCGGGTCCTTGTTGAGATTGGCCCAGTAAGGCTTTGGTAAATCGTCGTTTTTCCGGATCGTTCCGTCGGTGTTTTGGGGATACCAGTGGCCGGGATCGCTGTCGCGGCTGGCATAGAAAGCGACCGCGTCGCGCAGCGTGTGGAAGTAGCCGTTGTGGAAGAAGCTTTTGCGCAGCGCGACATTGCGCAGCGTCGGCGTGCGAAACAGGCCGCAATACTCAGCCCGGCCATGGAAGTCGGTACGCAGCGGCCCGCATAGGCCGAGATCGAAATAGGCGGGATCGGCATTGGCCGGGATGGCCGGATTGCGCGGTACGGCGACGGCGATCAGGCCGAAATCGGTGAACTGCGGCGGCTCGCCGTCATTGGCGGGTTCGCTCAGGTGGCAACTGGCGCAATTGCCCTTGGTTTCGTCCTCGAACAGCGCGCGCCCGCGCAATTCCTGCGCCGACAGCGTCGCCTTGCCGGCGAGAAAGGCGTCGTAGCGGCTGGAATAGGGGTAGAAGTCGGTGCTGCTCTGCTCGAAAGTGCCGAGCGCCTCGGCGGCGGCGTCGAAGGCATCGTCCGGGTGGTCGAACACGGTGTCGCCGAAGGCGGCCTTGAATTCATCGGCATAGGCGGTTTTGCGCAACCCGGCGGTGACGGCGCCGGCATCCTTGTTGGCCATCTCGAATGGCGACAGCAGCGGGATCTTGGCCTGGTCGCGGCCGCCGTCGGCGCGGCCGTCCCAGGTCAGGCCGCCGGTCGGGCCGTTGTCGACACTTTCGTCGCCTTCATCCTCGGAATCGTAGAAATGCTCGGTGAAGGCGGGTGCCGCCTGGAGGTAACGCAGCGACGGCACGGCGCGCAGTCCGGGCTGGTCCAGCTTCGGACCGCCCATCTCGACCGGTGCGGCCGACGCCGGACCGAAGGCATGGCGCGGATCATGGCAGGACGAGCAGGATTGTCTGCCTGAGGCCGACAGCGACGGGTCGAAGAACATCTTTCGGCCAAGCGCTGTCAGCGCCTGCGCCCGCGCGAAGGCATCCGCGCGCGACATCGGTCCGGGATGGACACTGCCGCTACCAGCGCTGACGGCGTTGCCGGACAGGATCGTGGCGAGGCCAAACATCGATGCCGCGGCGGTCACGATCATCAAGCCTTTCCATCGTCTTGCGGTCATAAGGTTCAGTCCGATTTGTTCCGGAATTAGGTCCGCACTGCAACGGATTGATGACCGGTCCACCCGCTCACGCAACCGTGTTCGGATGGGCGATAAATGTCACAAAGATGACAAAGCATCGACCTAGCGTCCGAAGCCATGGCTCGTCGCCCCCAAGCCATGCACTGCCCTCTAGCCATCACCCTAGCCATGAGGACCTCCCATGACGCGGTTCACGCTTTTCACCTCGCTTTGCCTGGCCGGCACGGCGCTGGCCTCGATTCCGGCTACAGCCAATGCAGCCCCTCCCGGCTACGGCAAGATCGACACCGTTGTCGTCATCTATGCCGAAAACCGCAGCTTCGATAATCTCTATGGCGGCTTCCCCGGCGCCAACGGCCTGGCCAACCTTTCGGCCGGCCAGGTGCGCCAACTCGACCGCGACGGCAAGCCGCTGAGCGAACTGCCGCCGGCCTGGGGTGGCCTGACCGCCAAGGGGGTGACGCCGCCGGTGACCGAGGCGCAGTCGGCGCATCTCAGCAATGCCAGCTTCGCCATCGACGACGCCAGCGGCTTCAACGAGAAGACCTCCGTCATCACCCGCGACCTCTGGCACCGCTTCTATCAGGAGCAGATGCAGATCGATGGCGGGAAGAACGACAAGTTTGTCGCCTGGGCCGATTCAGGCGGCCTGGTGATGGGCCACTATGACGGCTCGGTGCTGCCGATGTGGGCGGTGGCGAAGAAATACGTTTTGGCCGACAATTTCTTCCAGGGCGCCTTCGGCGGCTCCTTCCTCAACCATATCATGCTCGCCTGCGCCTGCGTGCCGGTCTATCCCAACGCCGACACCAGCCCGGTCAAGGGGCAGATCGCCGTGGTCGAGGCCGATGGCACGACGCTGAAGGTCGCCGACAATTCGCCGGCCTCGGCCCTCGGAGGCGCGCCGAAATTCGTCAATGACGGCGCCATCACGCCAGACTTTTACGCCGTCAATACCATGCAGCCGCCCTATCAGCCGAGCGCCAACAAACCGGCCGAAGGCGGCGACAAGGCACTTGCCGATCCGGCGCAGCCGACCACGCTACCGCCGCAGCACGACATCACCATCGGTGATCTGTTGTCTCTAAAGGGCGTCAGCTGGGCCTGGTATTCCGGCGCCTGGCAGGCAGCGCTCGACGGCAAGAACGCGACGCCGGTGCCGAACTTCCAGTTCCATCACCAGCCATTCAACTATTTCGCGGCATACGCGCCTGGCACGGCCGCGCGGGCCGAACATCTTAGGGATGGCGGCCTCGACGGGACCGAATTCATCAAGGCGATCGACGACGGCAAGCTGCCGGCGGTGAGTTTCTACAAGCCGCAAGGCAACCTCAACGAGCATGGCGGCTACGCCGATGTGGCGAGCGGCGACCAGCATCTCGCCGACGTCGTCTCGCATCTGGAGAAAAGCCCGCAATGGAGCCACATGCTGGTGGTCGTCACCTATGACGAGAATGGCGGTTTCTGGGACCATGTCGCGCCGCCGAAGGCCGACCGTTGGGGGCCGGGCAACCGCATCCCCGCCTTCATCATCTCGCCCTATGCGAAGATGGGTACTGTCGACCACACGCAATACGACACGACGTCGATCCTGCGCTTCATCACCGCACGTTACGATTTGCCGGTGCTGACCGGCATCGTCGCCCGCGACAAGGCGCTGCGCAACAACGACCAGCCACCGATGGGCGACCTGAGCGCGGCGCTCGATCTCAGCCGGTGAGTCAGGGTCAGGCAGGACCTCAGCGCGGCGAGCTGCCTTTGGCCTAGCCGCCTGATTTCCGGATCAGGTCGCGGCCGATCGGCTTCGGCGCCTCGCTGCGCAGCACCAGAGCCGTGGTGACCGCGCCGTGGCGGGCCACCGCGTCGACGATGGTTTCAAGCTGCGCCGGCGAGGGGACGACCACTTTCAGGATGAAGCAGTCTTCGCCGGTCAGCCGGTGCACCTCGGTGATCTGCGGCATCTCGGCGAACTGCTTCAGGCAGGGCCGGATGTGCTCATGCGTGGTGCGCACCCGGATGATCGCCATCATGCCGAGGCCAAGTGCGGCGGGATCGATCACCGCGGTGTAGCCGGCGATGACGCCGCGCTCCTCCAACCGTTTCACCCGCTCGGAGGTCGACGGCTGCGACAGGCCGACCCGGCGGCCAAGCTCGGACATGCCGATGCGGCCGTTTTCTTGCATGGCTTCGACAATAGCGATATCGGTCGGGTCGAGCGGCGCGCGCTCTTCGTTGCTTTTCATTATCACCTTGAATCCATCGGAAATGCCGCGGCTTTTCCGATGATTTCCCATTCCCGGGATCGTGGCAAGACGCCACCATGCTCCTTCAAGAGATAGGAGCAAGGCGACATGACGCATTTCATCATCCTGCCCGGCAGCGGCGGCTCGGGCCCAGCCCACTGGCAATCGCGCTGGGAAAACGCCAATCCGGCGATGCGGCGGTTCCAGCCGTCGAGCTGGGACCTGCCTGATTTCACCGACTGGCTGGCGGCGCTGGAGGCTGCCGTGATCGAGGCACCAGAGCCGCCGGTACTGGTCGCACACAGCCTGTCCTGCCTGCTGATCGCGCATTGGCAGAAGATCTCGCGGCGCCCGGTCAAGGCGGCGTTGCTGGTCGGTGTTCCCGATCCGACGGCGGCCGTGTTCCCGGCCTACGGCATGGCCTTTGCCAAAATTCCCGAGGGCCGGCTGCGCTTTGCCTCGCTTGTGGTGACCAGCACCAACGATCCCTATGGCGCGCCGGACTATGCAGAGGCGAGGCGAAGCAGTGGGGCAGTGGCATGGCCGTCATCGGCCCGTTCGGCCACATCAATGTGCAGAGTGGCCTGGGCGACTGGCCGGAAGGTGTTGCGCTTCTCGACGGTCTGGTTTCGAAGGCTCGAGGCCAGCGTCAGCCGCCATTCACCAGGGCAAGGATGAGTTTTTGCAGATTGCCGCCCTGGCCGAGTTCGATGCGGTCGAAATCGCGGCTCGCCTGCCGCTGTGCCTGAGACAGTTCGGACAGGCGCTTCGTCATCTCGGTGCGGATCTTGCTGCATTTGGGATCATCGGCGGCGCTGAGGCCGACGGTCGCCGCCTCGATCTTGCGCACCATGTCGACGATGGTCGCGCCATGCACCTTCTCATGGGCGCTGACGCCGGCGATGAAAACCTCCCAATTCTTCTGGATGGCTGGTGGCAGCGGCGAGGAGGGGCTGGGCAAGGTGTAGGTGATGATGAGCTTCGGCCGTGCCGAGACCAGCACGCAGGCTCCGGCTCGCGCCTGATAGTCCCTGGTCCAGGTCAGCTTGAAATTGGTATGGGCGATGGCGCGGGTAATGCCGACCTTCGGTCCGTTGTCGCCGATCGAGCGATAGAGCTCCGGCCCTGACTGGCCTGATATGGCGTAGGTCTCGACCTTCTCGACTGGCTTCCAGTCGGCATGGGCGGCGAGCGGCGAGGCAACCAGGGCGGCCAGCAGACACAGACGAACACAGGCTCTCAACACCGCTCTCCGCACAATCAAGACCGGACGCCGCGACGGGCGATGCCACGGAACCGCTTTTCCTATAGAATGCCGATGGGTGCAGCCGCAAATGCCTGAGGGGGAAGTCATGAGATATCTGATCGTCGCGGGTGCGGTGGCGGTGTTGCAGGCCGTACAGCCGGCGTTGGCCGCGTCCTGCGGCGGCTGGAGCGCTGAGATGGAGGAGGACGAGGGCGGCAGTGTGCTGACCGCCTCGGTCTGCGGTGGGCCGAAAGGCGATGCGCATCTGATGCTGGCCTGTTTCGACACGCCGGTGCTGAGCTACGACCTCGGCGCCACCGGCCAGCAACTGGAGCCCGGCATCAGCGGCGCGTTCGACTTCAAGGCCGATGGCAAGACGGTGACGAAGACGCTGCAGCTCGAAGCCATGTACAACTACTTTGTGGTGAACCTGGCCAAAGCCGATCCGCTGCTGGATCTGCTGCGTGGGAAAGGCGATGTGCTGGTCAGCGCCGCAAAATTCGGCCAGAGCAATTTCCCGCTCAAGGGTTCGAGCGCGGCCATCGGCAAGGTGCTGGCGCAGTGCGGCAAGGCTAAGGCTGGCGATGCGGATTGATTTGCCTGCCGGGTTCGTGGGGCCTGGTCGCTGAACCTCAAACGCTGGCGCTGCCCCTCATTGTCCTGCTGGACATTTCTCCCCGTATAGTGACAGGAGAAAGGGGCAGCTTCAACGCCGGCGCTTTTTCTGCAACGCTGGCGATTGGCGAAATCCATCGGTGACGGCGTCCTTCTCCCGTCACTATGGGGGAGAAGATGCCGGCAGGCAGATGAGGGGCGGCGCCAGCCTTGGCCGTTGCCCAACGTGCAACACACGCCGACGCTATCGGTATTGACAAGCCGGCCTCTGGCTCTGTTCTTTCATGCCCATGATTTACGACCGCTCCCGGCTCGAGGAAGCCTTCCGTTCCAAGTCCCGGCTCAAATTCCTGTTCTTCTGGGGGCATCAGCCGTCCAGGGACGGCCGCATCAGCGCGTCCTGCTTCAGCCAGTGGTGGCATGCCTCGTTCACGGTGGCTGGACGCAGCTATCCGACAGCTGAACATTGGATGATGGCCGAGAAGGCGAGGCTGTTCGGCGATGACGAGACGGCGGCGCAGATTGCGCAGGCGGGAAGCCCGAAGCAGGCGAAGCAGCTCGGCCGCCAGGTGCGCCGCTTCGACGAAGGCAGGTGGGACGCGGAGAAGCGGCGCATTGTGGGCGAGGGGAGCTTTGAGAAATTCCGGCAGAATGCGGCCCTGCGCGAATATTTGCTGTCGACCGGTGAGCAGATCCTGGTTGAAGCGAGCCCCATGGACCGGGTGTGGGGCATTGGGCTTGCCGCCGATGACGAGAAAGCAGCCAATCCGCTTTTGTGGCGCGGCGAGAACCTGCTGGGGTTCGCCCTGATGCAGGCGCGCAATCGCCTGCGGCAAGTATTGCAACCATGATCGAATTCCGCCGAGCGCAAGCCTTCGACCTGCCTGATATCGTCGCCATGCTGGCCCACGATCCGCTGGGCGCCAGCCGTGAGGACGCCTCGCTGCCGCTGGCGCGCGGTTATGTCGATGCCTTCAATGCCATCGACGCCGATCCCAACCAGCTGTTGGCGGTGGCCGTGGACGGCGCCGAAGTGATCGGCACCTTGCAGATCACCTTCCTTGCCGGTCTCTCGCGCAAGGGCGCCTGGCGCGGGCAGATCGAGGCGGTCCGCATCGCCAGCCACCGGCGCTCGGGCGGCATCGGCAGGCAGATGATCGAATGGGCGATCGGAGAATGCCGGGCGCGCGGCTGCAGCCTGATCCAGCTCACCACCGACAGGTCGCGAGCGGACGCGCACCGCTTCTATGAGGATCTCGGCTTTACCGGCAGCCATCTCGGCTACAAGAAGACCTTATGATGCTCGGCGTGGTTCCGGGCCGGCGCCAACTGGCGTATAGCGGAAGGCTGTCAGGCTCTATTCAAATTGCCGGGGAGATCTGATATAGGTCAGTCAGGTTGACCTATATTATGATTGTCGCGGGAGGCGCGCCTTGACCTTGATGAATCTGCTGGCTTCGCGCTCGTCGCGCATGAAGGCGTCCGAAATCCGCGAACTCCTGAAGCTGCTCGACCAGCCCGACATCATCTCGTTTGCCGGCGGCATTCCCGATCCGGCGCTGTTTCCGGCCGAGGCGATCCGCGACGCCTATGCCTCGGTGCTCGGCGGCGGCGAGGCGGGCGCGGCGCTGCAGTACCAGGTTTCGGAAGGCTATCTGCCGTTGCGGCGCTGGCTGGCTGGGCAGATGGGCAAACTCGGCGTCGCCTGCGACGAGGCCAACATCTTCATCACCTCCGGCTCGCAGCAGGCGCTGGATTATCTCGGAAAACTGTTCCTGTCGCCGGGCGATACCGCGCTGGTGACATGGCCGACCTATCTCGGCGCGCTGCAGGCGTTCAACGCCTACGAGCCGCGCTACGAGCGGCTGACGGTGGAAGGCGGCAACATGACGCCGGCGGCCTATCGCGCGGCCGCCACCGCCAATGGCGGCCGGGCCAAGTTCGCCTATCTGGTGCCGGATTTCGCCAACCCGACCGGCCAAACCTTGAACCGCCAGCAGCGCGAGGCGGTGCTCGACCTTGCCGGCGAACTCGACATTGCCGTCATCGAGGATGCCGCCTATCGCGCGCTGCGCTATGACGGCGAGGGCGTGCCGCCGATCCTGGCGCTCGACTGCGCCCGCTCCGGCTCCATCGACAAGGCACGCACGCTTTATTGCGGCTCGTTCTCGAAGATACTGTCGCCGGGCATGCGCGTTGGCTGGGTCTGCGCGCCGCGCCATATCGTCGAGAAGCTGGTGCTGATGAAGCAGGCCTCCGACCTGCACAGCCCGTCGATCAACCAGGTGGTGATGCACCGCGTCGCCGAAGCCGTGTTCGACGGCCAGGTGGAAAAGCTCATCGGTGCCTACCGCGAGCGCCGCGACGGCCTGCTCGCAGCACTTGAAGCCAACATGCCTGAAGGCGTGACCTGGAGCCGCCCAGAAGGCGGCATGTTCGTCTGGGCTACGCTGCCAGAGGGCGCCGACGCCACGGCACTTCTGGCGCGAGCGGTGAAGGAGGCGCGCGTCGCCTTCGTGCCCGGCAGCGCGTTCTTTGCCGACGCAACCGGGCGCAACACGCTGCGGCTCTCCTTCACGCTCGCCGACCGCCGCGCGGTGAGCGAAGGCATACCGCGGCTGGCGGCCATCCTGAAGGGGTGAGCCCATGCCGGGCGCACCTATGCCGCCACGTTCACCATGTGATTGAGCTTCGAAAGCCGGCTGCGAGCCAGTTTGCGGATTGGCTTTTCGAACTCTTCCTCGCCGGTTTCGACGACGAAGACCAGTGTCATGAAATCCAGCATGAATTCGTCGATAGCCGTCGCGATCTTCTGCGATCTGCCCTTGAAGCGATGCAGCAAAGCGTTTGCTTCTTCGACATCGTCGACACCGGCGCTGTCGACCAGCGCCTCAAGCCTCTGAAAACTGTCCAATTTGATTCCTCCCAGCCGCGCCTCAAAACTTGCCTTGGCGGGGAAAGTTCCGGCGGAGAGGGGTTTTGCGAAAAGAAATCGCCTCCACCGCTTGAATTTGCGTGAATTCGACGACCCGTTGGCAATCTTTTTGTTTGAGTGGAACCTCTGCGGCACACAAAAGTTGTCACGGTGTCTGACCCCCCGTCAGACATCTGAAAGCACGGTACCGGCTTTCCAAAGGCCCGTCGGATCCCCCTCCCGGCGGGCTTTTCCGTTTGAAGGATCGACCGAGGGCTCCATGGCCGGACGTGTGGTGGGACCTGGCGGTCAGCAATCACCCGTGTTGACGCCGCCCTGTGCGGACCTAAGTTCGCAAGCTCACAAGGAGGAATTTTCATGGAACTGCATCGCGGCCGGCTCATCGACCATATCCAGCTCGTGGTGAGGGACCTCGCCGCCAGCCGGCGTTTCTACGAGGCGGTCCTGCAGGTACTCGATGTACCGATGGGCGGTGTCGGCGACGACTATTTCTGGGCCGACGAACTGTTCGTTTCCAGCGCCGACAGCCGGGCGGCGCAGGGAAAGCTCACCGGCCGTCATCATCTCGCCTTCCAGGCAAAGGACCACGCCATGGTCGATGCGTTCTACAAGGCCGGGCTCACAGCCGGCGGCAAGGACAATGGCGCGCCGGGCGAGCGGCCCTATCATCCTGGCTACTACGCTGCCTTCCTGCTCGATCCGGACGGCAACAACATCGAGGCGGTTCATCACGGCCCGGCAAAGCGCAGTGCCTCGTCCGTCAAGATCACCTTCTGAGAGACCATGTGGAAATTCTCCTCCGGCCGCCATCTAACGGCGTTTTCTGCGCTTCCGGTGCTCACAGACCCAAATGTCCGCGGCGCTCCGGTTCTCGAAACCTCAACCGCCAGAGCGAATTTCGAAACGGTCTCTGAGCGGCTTTCCAATCGCCGTGTATCCTCGTTTATGAGAATCTGAATCTGATCGAGGAAGCGTATGAGCCCACTGTCTGAAACCGTGCCGTTTTTCAGCCAGTGGGAAACGCCGGACATGACCATGGAGGTGCTCGCCGAAGGTGCTGAAGTCGCGCTGCGGCGCGATCCGCTGTGGCAAAATTCGGGGGCTGAGACACCCGACGAATACGCGGTCTGGGCCGCCAATATCTGCGGCATGGCGTGCCTGAAGATGATCCTGGCGACCCGCGGCGAGATCGTGCCGACGCTCGAGCTCGCCAGGCGCTGCACCGCCTATGGCGGCTATGTCGTCAACGAGGGCTCGATCAAGGGGCTGATCTATGCACCCTTCGTCAGCTTCGTGCGGGAGACCTTCGGCCTGCGGGCCGAAGTGATAACCAATGTCGCGACATCGGACATTCCGGCGAGCCTGGCGCGGTCGCGGTTTTTCATCGCTTCGGTCAGCAGCTGGATCCGCTGGCCCGAGCGCGAGCCGCCATCGAAGGGCGGCCATCTGGTGCTGGTCACCGCGGCATCGGACCAGGGTTTCCGCTTCCACAATCCGTCCGGCCATACCAGCGCCACACAGGAGAACGCAGTGTTGGCGCCGGTCGATTTCGACCGCTTCTTCGCCAATCGCGGCATTGCGGTTGCCATTTGATTTCTATCAGTTGAGGGATTTCGATGACGGACAAGACAAGGGTGGCCATCCTCTATGGCGGGCGTTCGGCCGAACATGACGTGTCGCGCCTTTCGGCCGCCAATGTGCTGAAGGCAATCGACCGGACGCGCTACGAGATCGTGCCGATCGCCATTTCCAGGGACGGCAGATGGCTGCTGCAAGCTTCGTCCCTCGGCGATGCGGCAGGGGCTCCAGTGTCTGAGGACGGCGTGGAGGTCGCGCTGTTGCCCGGCGGCAAGGGCAGGCTGGTCGCCGTGTCGCGGGATGGAACGCAGCCCAACCCCGTCGATGTCGTCTTTCCAGTGCTGCACGGGCCGTTCGGCGAGGACGGTTCGGTGCAGGGCTATGCGGAAGTCGCCGATGTCGCTTATGTCGGTTGCGGCATCCTCGCCTCGGCCGCCGCCATGGACAAGGATGTCGCCAAGCGGCTGATGCGCGAAGCCGGCCTTGCCGTCGCCCGCTCCGCCACCTTGCTGGGTGGCGAGCCTGTGTCCTTCGACGACGCCAGGGCAAGGCTGGGTCTGCCGGTCTTCGTCAAGCCGGCGCGCCAGGGCTCGTCCTTCGGGGTGAGCAAGGCTGTCGACGGCGCCAGTTTTGCCGCCGCCGTCGAGGCGGCTTTCCAGCATGATAACAAGGTTTTGGTGGAAGAATTTGTCGGGGGACGCGAGATCGAGTGCTCGGTCCTGCAAAGAGCCGACGGCACGCTGACGGTGTCGCTGCCCGGCGAGATCATTCCGGCCGGCAAGCACGGCTTCTACACCTATGAGGCCAAGTATCTCGATGCCGACGGCGCGGTGGTCAAGGTGCCCGCCGATGTCCCGGCAACAGTCGCCGACAGGGCGCGCGACATGGCACGGCGCGCCTTCCAGGCGCTCGGCTGCGAAGCCATGGCGCGCGTTGATTTCTTCCTGCGCGCCGACGGTTCGCTGCTCGTCAACGAGGTCAACACCATTCCCGGCTTCACCGACATCTCGATGTATGCCAAGGCGCTGGCGGCATCAGGCGTAGGCTACAGCCAGACCATCGACGTGCTGATCGAGCACGCGCTGGCCAGGCATGCGGCGCGAACGGTCTGAGTTCTGGTCGATCGAAATTCAGCCGCTAGGATGATCCCAGGTGTCCGGATGTTCGCAAAGCCAGTGATGATGCAGCGGATCGTAATTCTCGGAAACGCCGGAAGCGGCAAGTCGACCCTTGCGCGGCAGATCGGTGAGCAGCTGCATTTGCCGGTCGTGCATCTGGACAAGCTCTTCTGGGGACCAGGCTGGAGCAAACCTGAAACCGAAGTTTTCCGGGTACGCGTTGGCGCGGCGGTTGCGGGTGCCGGCTGGGTGTGTGAGGGGAACTATTACCGGCAGACCTTTGATTTGAGGCTTCCCAGGGCTGATCTTGTCGTCTGGCTGAACACGCCTCGCTCCATCTGTCTGAGACGTGTCGTTCTGCGCAGCGTGTTGAACCGCCCCCGGCCTGATCTGCCGGCCGGATGCACCGAGCATCTGGACGCGGAGTACCTGTCGTTTCTCCGCTACATCTGGAATTTCGATCGCGACAACCGGCCTGCTATCGAGGCGGAGCGGGCAATCCGGGGGCCGCTGGTGCCAGTTGTGACTTTGAGCGGCGCCCGTCAAATCGCCGAGTTGTTGAATTCGCTTGCCCGCCAGCATGGTTCCTGACTTTGCAGGAGGTGAAGAATGCTTGAGATTTGCCTGGGGCTTCCTGATGCCGGCGGCCTGATTGGCCTTTACGGGATGTGAGGCGGCGGGTTTTCCGCCGCCCGCATCTTACCGGTCACGGATGATGATGGAGATGCCTTTCGGCATCGACTTCGCCAACCGTAAAGCTCTGGAAGCCTGGCATGAGCTGCCATATGGCCGCAAGGCCGATGATCAGATAGGCCAGGCGGGCCAGCATGGCGCCGCCGAGGACAGTGCCGATTACGTCATAGCCCGTTACACCCATGGACAGGAAGTTGAGACCGCCAAGGATGATCAGGGCGAGTGTGACGAGGTTCATGTTACGCATAAACGCCTCCTAAGGTTGCCTGACAAAAAGACGTCTCAAAAAAAACGCCTTCCGTTTCAAATGGTTCCTTCGATCACGAAATTGTGAACGGCCGCTATTGTCCGTGAATGCAACCAGCTTACCCGACCCCGGCTTACTCGACCAGGATATGCGCCTCGCGCGCGGCCTCGACAAACGCCTCCCTGGCGATATCGGGGGACACCTCGCCGCTCGTTGCCCGGCGGCAGGCGCGTAGCGCGGACTGATGTTTCAGGCTGCCGGCATCGCGCCAATGTGTCGTGAGCAATTCGATGGCCTGCTCGGTGTTGGACAGGTTGCGGGTGGACCCGGTGACGCCGACCGAAACCACCACGGGTTTGGAGAACCATGCGGTTTGCATTGGAACCTCGACTGCGTTGCAGTCGTAAACGCTTCTGGCGGCGCGAAGTTGCATCGCCGCCAATCACTGTAGCGTGAGGATCGTCGCCCAACTTTGGCTTATGGATACTTTGTCGTGGCCGGGGGGCTCGGCTCGCCCTCGAGTTCCTTCGGCAGCGGCAAACTTGAGCACCGCAAATGGATTTCGCGGGCGAAGATCTTTCGCTCCTTTTGCTCGTGCTCCTTGATGGCTGCTGCGAGCCCTAGTCCGTAGGGGCCAAGGAAGACACCAGTCCCCCAACCGGGATGCTCCTTTTCGCGAGCATCATAGTTCGAAGCGTCGACACGGGCCTGTTGACATTCAGGCGATACCCATTTCGGGTCTTGCGTCGAAAGCGACGCTCCATATTCGACAGGAGAGCTCACACATCCAGTTGCTGCCGTGGCCAACGCGACTAACACTGCAAGTCTCATGCCGGGTCTTCTCCAGAGGATTTTCGAAAGTACACAGAACCGTCCCTGCGACAAGGGGACAGCTATGGTCAGACTGGGGGAATACAGTTCTCGGTGCAGTTGATCTACCGAGGGACATGAATTTTCTTTTCTGGCCCAACGTGCTCGTTCTACCCCATCGCCAAGGCGCGGCCGGGATAGCGCTGGCCGGAGATTTCCCGGCGCCATTGCTTCGTCGCGCGGCCATCTCGCGCCATCCCGATCATCGACCTGCAGCCGGTGACGAGCAGTTCGTCACCGGCGAAAGTTGCACGCCGGCTCAATATGCCCGATCATGACCGTTGGCAGGGGAGAGACCAAGTGGCGACCAATCGTCGAAACGGCATGGCGTCTCCGGCGCATGGGTTGGAGGACATTCTTTCGGCCGCCGCGCCCCACCCGCGAACGTCATTGCCCAATGTGGCGACCACCGTCACGACGGTGGCGGCACTGTATTTCGGGCGCGAGGTTTTCCTGCCGATCGCCATCGCGCTGTTGCTGACCTTCGCGCTCGCGCCGCTGGTCGCGGCGCTGAAACGCGTCGGCATCCCCAGGATCGCGGCTGTCATCGTCAGCGTTCTCAGCGCTTTCGCGGCACTCGCCCTGTTCAGCTTCATTGTCGCCTCGCAGGTCAGCGAACTGGCACAGAACATCCCGACCTACCAGATCAACATCCTGACCAAGATCCGTTCACTCAAGGAAACCGGCGTCGGGGGAGGCATCATTGCCAGGTTGAGCGACGTGGTCGAGCGTGTCGGACAGGAGATAGACAGGCAGGACGCTTCGCCGCCGGCGGCCACTCCCGACAAGCCGGCGCGCGAGCCGGTGCCCGTCGAGATCGTCGCGCGCCAAAAGCCGCTCGAAGTCCTGCAGAGCATCGTCGGTCCGCTGATCAGCCCGCTCGGATCGGCCGGACTGATCATCGTCGTGGTTATTTTCATGCTGCTCGAACGGGAGGATCTGCGCGACCGCTTCATCCGGCTTGTCGGCTATGGCGACCTTCACCGCACCACCGAGGCGCTGCAGGATGCAGCCAAACGGGTGGGCCGCTATCTGCTCATGCAGTTGGTCGTCAACATCGTCTACGCCATACCGATTGCGCTCGGACTGTGGATCCTCGGCATTCCCAATGCACTGCTGTGGGGGCTGCTGGCGCTGGCGCTGCGTTTCGTTCCCTATATCGGTCCGGCCATCGGCATGCTGCTGCCGCTGTTCCTGGCGCTGGCCGTGGCACCCGGCTGGTCGCTCGTCCTGTGGACGGCCGCCCTGTTCGTGGTGATGGAACTCGTCACCGGCAACGTCGTCGAACCCTGGCTTTACGGCTCGCGAACGGGGCTGTCGTCGCTGGCGATCATCGTGGCGGCCATCTTCTGGACCTGGCTCTGGGGGCCACTCGGACTGGTCCTGTCGACGCCGCTCACCGTCTGCCTGGTGGTGCTGGGCAGACACGTGCCGCAGTTCGAATTCCTCGACGTGCTGTTCGGCAACGAGCCCGTGCTCGAGCCCCATGCGCGCCTCTACCAGCGGCTGCTGGCTGGCGATCCGGAGGAAGCCACCGACCACGCCGAGGAGATGCTGGAAGAGAAGTATCTGTTCGAATTCTACGACAAGGTGGCGATTCCGGCACTTCTGCTGGGCGAGCGCGACCGTGTGCGCGGCGTCATGGGCGACCTGCAAAGACGGCAGGTGGCGGACAGTGCCCTGACGCTGGTGGCCAACCTCGACGATGAGGCGCAACAGGAAGCGGCCGAGGAGGATGACCCGGCCGAGGCCGGGGAGCCCGGCGATAATGGCGATGGCGCCGGCGTGGACGAAGCCGACCTGCCCGATGGCACTGACATGTCGGTGCTTTGTGCCGGTGGGCGCGGCGAACTCGACGATGCCGCCGCCGCGATGCTGGCACAGGTGCTGGAAGTGCAGGGTGCGACAGCATCGAAAGCGGGCTTCGCCGAGATGGAACCGGCGAGCATCCGCCGCCTCGAGCTCGATGCCATCGACACCGTCGTGATCAGCTTCCTGAACCGGGATTCCGTCAAGCACGCGCGTTTCCTGGTTCGCCGGCTGAAGCGTGCGAAGGCGGCGCTGCGGGTGGGCATCGTGTTCTGGTCGGAAACCGGCAATGACGACAAGGAGGCGACCGCCAGGCTGGCCCAGGACATGAACGCGGATTTCGTCGCCCATGGCATGGTCGACGCCGTGGTCGGCGCGCTGTCAAACGAGCCGCCGGTTGCCCTCAAGCTCGTCACCAAACGCCGCATGCGCCGGCAGCGGGCCCCGCCCAAAAAGGTTCAGGCCGCCACCGCGAGCTAGGGGCGTCTTGGCACCGGGCGCACCGGCCCGATTTACGCGCAGCAAATACGCGCTCGCCCTGACCGGCGGGACGGCGTCCGATCTCGACGACCTTGGTCGCGCCGGAGTGGTGCGATCCTTCGGTCCAAGCGTGAACAGCCAAGACCTGCAACGTCATGGTTTTGATGCCTCCGATGCGTCGTCGCAGTAATGGAAGCTGGCGAGATAGCCGGGGAGTACGCGCATGAACTCCTGTTGATGGGTCCAAGCTCTGCACTCGGCCATGGAGGTCATGGGTTTCACTTGGGGGATCCTGATAAGCTTCCCCTGGTCGGTCAGAAGGATTGTGACAGCGATGGCGGTGAACATGCAGTCATCCATCGACCCAAGGCTGGCGGCATAATAGCCGCCGGGGTTGGGACGGACGTCGTCTGAGGCCGCCTCGTTGACATGGTCAGAGCCGCAGAGTTTCGCGATGCGGGAATCCGCTTTCGCAGCCGTTGGCGCTGTCACGAGAAGAGCGAGAGCGATGATGAGCTTGGCGCGTTTCATGTCATCCTCCCGTCCAATCCGGCACTGGTGGGATCACTTGGAAGCGAAGGCCGAAAGGGATAAGCTAGGGAGCGCGCCAAGAGGGTGAAATGTCCCGAAAGGCTCCTGAAATTGACCCGAAACCTGCTGAAACGATCACATTCGGCGGTTTTTTCTCGCTGACGAAAAGCAAACAACTCCGGACCGTCGAAGGTAAAGCGCTCGACCTGCGCAGCCAGTCCACCGAGGTGCTCTGCGTGCTCGCGGCGCGACCGGGCGAGATCGTGTCCAAGGACGCGCTGATGCGCGCGGTCTGGCCCGATACCTTCGTGACCGACGACAGCCTGACCCAATGCATTGCTGATATTCGCCGCGCATTGGGGGACGACGCGCATGCAATCGTGGAAACCTTGCCCAAGAGAGGCTACCGACTGAATGCCGATCCATCCGAGGCGGCGGACGCAAACGCCGCGGCTGGCACGGAACGAGCCAAGACACGATTCTCGCGGCGCGGCTTCATTCTTGCTGCGATCGTTCTCGTCGCGGCAGCGATCGGCCCATACTACGGCGCGGAAATATGGCGAGCCGCTCCAGTTCGTTCGAGCGACATGCCGAGGATTGCAATCCTTGCCTTCGACGACTTCAGTGCTGGCGGGGACAAGGGATATCTCAGTGATGCCGTCGCCGAGGGGATCATCACCGAGTTGGCGCGGAGCAAGACCTATGCCGTCATCGCCCGGAACTCGAGCTTCAGGTACCGCGGCCAGCCGGTTGACATCAGGCAGATTGGCGAAGAACTCGGCGTCGACTACCTGCTCGAAGGCAGCCAGCAGAAGATCGGAGACCGGCTGAAAGTGACCGCCCAGTTGCTGAATGCGCATGACGGATCGCATGTCTGGGCCAACACCTACAACCGGGAGATCGGCGATCTTTTCGTCGTCCAGGAGGAAATCATCCGCACGCTTGCGGCTCGGGTCGGGCAAAGGATCGAGCGACCCTTGCCACAGAGCGACGCCGCCCGGGTTAGCGCGCTCAGTTATCTCCTGATGGGGTTTGCCGCGAAGGAAAAGGATTTTTCTGCCGCGGGGAACGAACTGCTGCGGCAGTTCAGCCTCAAGGCGATTGAAGCGGATCCGAACTCCCAATTCGGCTATATCGGGCTGGCCTGGTCCTATCGCTTTGACTCGGTATTCTGGCACAAGCAGGAAAACAACCCCGAAGAGGCGTTGAAGCGGGCCGCAGAGTACGCCGACAAGGCCATCCTGCTCGCTCCGGACGATGCCAACGCGCATCAAATCCGAGCCCAAATCCATAGTGAAGCCGGCGAGATCGAGCAGGCCATTGCGCAGTTCGATCAGGCGATCGCCCTGAACCCCAGCGCCTCGAATATCCTCGAGGGCAGTGCGGCCCCGCTGCTCTTTGCCGGCCGCACCGATGAAGCGATCGATCGGATCGAGCAGGCCAAAGGCATCGATCCCTTCTACCCCGACTGGTACAACTGGGACATGGGCTGGGCGCTCTATGAAAAGAACGATTGTGGGCCTGCGCTAACGGCGATGCGGAAAATGTCCCCAATCCCGATCGCCGCACACCGAATGCTTGCGGGGATCTACGCTTGTCTGGGAAACCAGCGGGAGGCAAAGGAAGCGCTTGCGGTTTTCCTTAAAGACTCGCCCGGCGACTCCATCAGCAAACAACGCAAGCAGTGGGAGAAGAATTGGACCGCGCCCGGAAGCCTCGAGCGCTGGATCGGACACATGCGGTTCGCGGGGTTACCGGAGTGACGGCCGACCGTATGCGGCCGGCAGAAGCCAATTGGCCGCATAAAAACCGTTGAAGCCTTTGGATTGTGGGCGGTAGTTGCCCTCAAAACCAAGATCATCCTTCACAGGAATATTGGGTGCGGGAAAGTCGGCAATGGGACCGGCTTGCGCCAGCCAGCCGAGGGTCAATGGCATTTCTAAAGGAACGCTAATATACATGGACGCTCGAAGGAGCAGCGCCTGCCAGATAGTTGAGGAAGGCCATGCGAAGGTTCATCGTCACGGCGGTGTGTATCGCCGCCGCAACAGTCGCCAGCGCCCATGATTGGTACGAAAACAAGTTCGACCCGCAGACGAAATTCAAGTGTTGCGGTGGTTCTGATTGCCGCGCCATACCTCGTTCTTCGGTGCAGATGAGGGTCGACGGCGGTTACATTTACTTGCCGCATAACTTCATCATCCCACGGGACCGCGTGCAGGAATCCCCGGACGACCAATACCATATCTGCGAGAATACCTACGTCGTAACCAATCAGCTGTATTTGCGTTGTTTTTTCGCGCCGCGCGTGAAGATCTCCCTACTCCTCCCAGGTTAAGGTCAATACTGCGTATCGCTACCGGGATCGTTGCCGCGCCGCGCCGATAAAGCCGCGCCAGGCGCGGCGAATTCGTAACCTACTTGGCGCCCGTCTCCGATGGCGCCTCTGCCGGCCCCGAAGGCGCGGCCTCGGCACGGGGCTTGCGCCGTGAAAACAGCGACCTGAGCGTGACGTAGAACACCGGCGTCAGGAACAGGCCGACGAAGGTGACGCCGAGCATGCCGGAGAACACCGCGGTGCCGAGCGACTGGCGCATTTCCGCGCCCGGGCCTGTTGCGATCATCAGCGGCACGACGCCGAGGATGAACGAGAAGGCGGTCATCAGGATCGGCCGCAGCCTGAGCCGGCAGGCTTCGACGGCAGCCTCGGCGGCCGACAGGCCGCGTTCCTCCGCCTGCCGCGCGAATTCGACGATCAGGATCGCGTTCTTGGCGGCAAGCCCGATCAGCACGATGAGGCCGATCTGCACGAGGATGTTGTTGTCCAGCCCTCGGAAAGACACGCCGAGCAACGCCGCGAGCACGCCGAGCGGCACCACCAGCACAATGGCGAACGGCAGCACCCAGCTTTCATATTGCGCCGCCAGCGCCAGGAACACGAACAGCACCGACAGTCCGAAGATATAGACAGCGGCATTGCCGGTGTTGCGCTCCTGATAGGCGAGCTCGGTCCATTCGTAGGAGGTACCGGCCGGCAGCGTCTTTGCCGTGATCCCTTCCATCAATGCCAGCGCGTCGCCCGTGGAAACGCCGGGCGCGGCGTTGCCCTGCAGCGGCACCGAGACGTACATGTTGTAGCGCTGGACCAGCGCCGGGCCGGTGACGTCGCGGATCTCGATCAACGTGCCGAGCGGAACCAGCGCGCCGGTCGCCGAGCGCACCTTCAGTTTCAAGATGTCGGCGCGATCGAGGCGGAACGCCTGGTCGGCCTGCGCCCGCACCTGGTAGACGCGCCCGAAAGCGTTGAAGTCGTTGACGTAGGCGGTGCCCAAATTGATCGACAGCGTCTCGAAGATGTTGGGGATCGGCACGTTCAGGATGCGCGCCTTGTCGCGATCGATCGCCAGGAAGAATTGCGGGCTCGATGCGGAGAACGTCGTGAACACGCCCGTCAGCCCCGGCGTCTTGTTGGCCTTGCCGGCGATGTCGTTGGCGAGCGCCAGGACCTGCCGCATGTCGGCGCTGTTGCGCTCCTGGATCAGCAGCTTGAAGCCGCCGGCATTGCCGACGCCGCGGATCGGCGGTGGCGGCAGTGCGATAATGAAGGCTTCCTTGATGCTTTGCAGGCTGCCGAACAGATTGCCGATGACCTTGGTCGCCGACTGGCCGGCTTTCAGTCGCTCGTCAAACGGCTTGAACCTGGCGAAGATCACGCCCGCGTTGCTGGCGTTGGTGAAGGTCGCGCCGGAGAAGCCGGCGAAGGCGACGGCGTAGTCGACGCCTGGCGTTTTCTGGATGATCTGCGACGCCTGCTGGATCACCGCATCGGTCCTCGACAGGGAGGCGCCGTCCGGCAACTGGACGACGACGATCGCATAGCCCTGGTCGAGCGACGGAATGAAACCGCGCGGCACCGCCTGCACCATGTAGACCGTGGCGCAAATGAGGGCCACGAAAACGGCCAGCATGGCGGCGATCGTTATCCACGAGCCGACCAGAACGCGGATGATGCTCGAATACCAATGGGCGACCCTGTCGAAGCCGCGATTGAAGCCGTCGGCGAGCGCCCGTGCGAACCGTGCCAGGAAAAAGCGCGGCGGCGCCGCCGCGGCGTGGTGCGGCTTGAACAGCAGTGCGGCCAGCGCCGGCGAAAGCGTCAGCGAATTGAATGCCGAGATCGCCGTCGACACCGCGATGGTGATCGCAAACTGCAGGTAGAACTGCCCAGAAATGCCGGGGATGAAGGCTGTCGGCACGAACACGGCTATCAGCACCAGCGAGATCGCGATGACCGCCGTTCCGACTTCGTCCATGGTCAGGTGCGACGCTGGATTGGGCGCCAGCCCTCTGGCGATATTGCGCTCGACGTTCTCGACCACGACGATCGCATCGTCGACGACGATGCCGATCGCCAGAACGAGGCCGAACAGCGTCAGCATGTTGAGCGAGAAGCCGGCGGCGTAAAGCACCGCCAGCGTGCCGATCAGCGACACGGGGATCGCCACGATCGGCACGATCGCCATGCGCCACGATTGCAGGAAGACGATGATGACGATGATGACAAGCACCATCGCCTCGAGGATCGTCTTGTAGACCTCCTGGATCGACTCGGCGACGAACTCGGTCGGATTGTAGACGATGTCGTAGCTCAACCCCTTCGGGAAGTCGCGGGAAAGCTCCTTCATCTTGTCCTGGATCTCCGCGGCTGCGGCGAGCGCATTGGTGCCCGGCCGCTGGAAGATGGCGAGCGCCACCGCCGGTTTGCCGTTGAGATAGGAGTTGGTGACGTAATCCTTGGCGCCGAGCTCGATGCGCGCGACGTCCTGCAGCGAGATCAGGCGGCCGTCGTCGGCCGATTTGACGATCACGTATCGGAAGTCGCGTGCGTCGTTGAAGCGGCCTTGCGTGGTGACCGTGTACTGGAACGCCGTGCCGGTGTTGGTCGGCGGCGCGCCGATCGAGCCGCCCGACACCTGGACGTTCTGGTCGCGCAGCGCCTGCACCACATCGCCCGAGGTCATCCCCAGGGCGGACAGTTTTTCCGGATCGAGCCAGATGCGCAGCGAATATTCGCGCTCGCCGAAGATGGTGAGGTCGCCGACGCCGTCGAGTCTGAGCAGTATGTCGCGCACCTGCGAGCGGGCGTAGTTCGAGACGTAGAGCTGGTCGTAGGTATTGTCGGGCGACAGCATGTGCACGACCATCATCAGGTCGGGCGAGCTCTTGGTGGTGGTGATGCCGAGGCGGCGGACTTCTTCGGGCAGGCGCGGCTGGGCGATCGACACGCGGTTCTGCACCAGCACCTGCGCCTGGTCGAGATCGGTGCCCAGCTTGAAGGTGATGGTCAGCGCCATTGCCCCGTCGCCCGACGAATAGGACGACATGTAGAGCATGCCCTCGACGCCGTTGATCTCCTGCTCGATCGGCGTTGCCACCGTCGCTGCGATCGTCTCGGCGTCGGCGCCCGGATACTGCGCGCGAACGACGATGGTCGGCGGCGCGATCTCGGGATATTGGGCGACCGGCAGCTGGGTATAAGCAATCCCGCCGAGGATCAGCAGGACGATCGAAACGACCGATGCGAAGATCGGACGGTCGACGAAGAAATGTGCGAACCTCATTGCTGCAACCCGGCGGTCTCGGCCTTGGGCGGCAACGTCACCATCTCGACCTTCACCTTGGCGCCGGGCCTGGCGTGCATCAGCCCGTTGACGATGATCGTCTCGTCGCCGGTCAGGCCCTGGCGGATCACCCGGTAGCCGTCGAGAAGCGGGCCGGTGCGCACGGGCTTCGCCGACACCATCCCGGCCTCATCCACCAGGAACACGATGCGGCGATCCTGATCGGCGCCGATCGCCTCGTCGGGCACCAGCACGCCGCTATGCGGCAGCGACCCCGGCACGTTGATGCGCCCGAACATGCCTGGCTGGAGAATGCCGTCGGCGTTGGGAAACGTTGCACGCACCCGCATGGTGCCGGTCGCGTTGTCGATCCGGTTCTCGGCAAAATCGAGCTTGCCTTTGAATACCGCCTCCGCGCGGTCGGCGACGCGAACCGCCACCTCGAGCCCGCCGTCGCCTTCCTGCATGCTGCCGCCGCGCTCCTTCGCGTCGCGGGCGTAGCTGAAATACAGGCGCTCATCGACGTCGAAATAGAAGTCGATCGGATCGCGCGTAACGATGGTCGTCAGCAAGGTGGAATCCGGCTGCACGAGGTTGCCGACCGACACCAGCCGGCGGTCGATGCGGCCGGACAAGGGCGCCTTGATCTCGGTGAATTCCATGTTCAGGCTGGCCGTCCTCAGCGCAGCCGTCGCGCCCTGCATCTGCGCCTGCGCCGAAAGGTATTCCCGCCGGCGGTCGTCGACGGTCGAGGTTGAGATATTGCCGGTCTTGGCGAGTTCGTCGGCGCGATCCAGCTGCATCTTGGAGAATTCGAGCAGACTCTTGGCGACGTCCACTTGCGATTTGGCGGCATCATAAGCCGCCTGGTACGGACGCTGGTCGATGGTGAAGAGCAGGTCGCCCTTGTTGACCAGTGCGCCGTCCTGGAAGCTGACCTTGTCCAGATAGCCGCTGACGCGCGAGCGGATGGCGACTTGGTCGACGGCTTCGAATCGCCCGACGAACTCGTCGTCTTCGACGATTTCACGGACCACCGGCTTGGCCGCCGTCACCACGGGTAGCGGCTGGTCCTGCGCAAACGCAGTGCTGCTGAAAGCCATGCCGAGCAGGAATGCCGCCGACACGGCGGCGCGGGCAAGCCAGCCGGCCGATCGACGGAGTTGCCCGCCCGCGTCGCGATGCCATTGCGCATCCTCAGGGGTGTCCATTTGCGTCCTCGCTCGCTGGACCCGGAGGTCGGTTGATCCGCTTCTACGCTTAGGCTTGTTCGTCGAGATCAGAGCATTGCAGTGTTGTGCAGGGCAACATGATCATTTTCCATGTGGGCTGAAATGTCCACCCTGTGGCTGCCCCGCACCGGGCTAAAGCGAGTCGAAAGCGTGCGCAGAGGCGCTGCGCTTAAATCCTCGCGCTCCCGGTTGGTATTTCTGGGTTATTGGAATGGCTCAGATTTCCGCCGGCTATGCCCAGACCCCTACCGGTCGACCATCGCCAACCCGCGCTGGCCGTAGCGCGGGCCGGAGATTTTGCCCGGCGCCAGCGCTTCGTCGAGGGCGGCCATCTCGGCGGCATCGAGCTTGATTGCGACGGCGGCGATATTCTCCTCCAGGTATTTCCTCCGCTTGGTGCCGGGGATCGGCACGATGTCGATGCCAAAACCGGTGCCCTTGTGCAGCAGCCAGGCCAGCGCGACCTGGCCGGGCTTGACGCCTTTGGCCGCCGCGATGTCGCGCACCTTGGCCGCTGCCTCGACGTTGGCGTCGTAGTTCTCGCCCTGGTAGCGCGGGTCGTTGCGGCGGTAATCGCCCTCGGGATAGTTTTCCGCACGGCTAACCTCGCCGGTGAGGAAACCGCGGCCGAGCGGCGAGAACGGCACCAGGCCGATGCCGAGTTCGCCGAGCAGCGGGATGATCTGCGGCTCCAGATTGCGCTCCCACAGCGAATACTCGCTCTGCACCGCCGACACCGGATAAACGGCATGCGCGCGGCGGATGTTGGCCGCACCCGCCTCGGACAGGCCGAAGAACCGCACCTTGCCTTGGGCGACCAATTCGCCGACCGCGCCGGCGACATCCTCTATCGGCACCGCCGGGTCGACGCGGTGCTGGTAGAGCAGGTCGATATGGTCGGTGGCAAGCCGGCCGAGCGAGCCTTCCACAGCCGCGCGGATATGCTCGGGCCGGCTGTCGGTTCCATCGAGCTGCTTGCCGTTTTCGATGCGGAAGCCGAATTTGGTGGCGATGGTCACCTGGTCGCGCTTGCCCTTCAGCGCCCGGCCGAGCAGGGCCTCGTTGGTATGAGGGCCATAGACCTCGGCGGTGTCGAGGAAGGTGCAGCCGAGTTCGATGGCGCGGTGCAGGGTGGCGATGGATTCGCCCTCGTCGGCCGGACCGTAGGACTGGCTCATGCCCATGCAGCCAAGGCCGATGGCCGAGACCTGCAGCCCTTGGCTGCCGAGCTTGTGGGTTTTCAGGGTCATGGCTGGCGTTCTCCGGTGGGGGGATCACCAGACTATAGCGGCCGCTCGCTCATTTCCCACAGCCTTTCGGCCGCGCTGTCTTCACATGTTCGAGGCCACGTCGCGGGAAGACAGTGGCTTGGGCTTGTGGGCCGGACGCTGCCTTGTCTTGTGTTCAGCTTTGCGGGGCGCGGCTTTGACCGTGTCCAAGGTCTTGGGGGGCGCGGTCTTAAGGTTGGCGGTTTGCGGCGCTTGCGCCTTGCGGCGCCTGAGCCAGCTCAAAGACAGTTCGGCAAGGAGACTGCGCAGACCTTTCACAACGTCCTCCTCCTGTTGGGCGACGGGATAATTTCCGATGGCGCGACTTGTTCCACCCGCGGATGTTCCCGGGTTGGGCTTGGGTCGAGCGGCGCATGCGACCTAAGTCCGATCACAAACCGCAATGGTCTTGCCGGTGGCGCCGCCGGGAACAGTCAGCTCTCACGGTCGTTGTCCGCTGCAGATTTGCTGGAGGAAGCTATGGACAGGAGTGTTGGCCAGGCACGCTGGTTGCTCGCACCGATCTTCGCGGTTGCCATCACTTTTATGGTGATTGGAATTACCTTCGGCTGACCGACCTCCAGGGATCGACCTCGAACTTTTCCGATCGGCGCAGCCATGTCCCTTCCTGCGCTGATAGGGTTTGCTCGCCGCACCTGTGCGGCGAGCGAACCCTCAGTCTCGGCCCTTATGTGTCAGTGAGAGTAGTAGGCCAGGGTAAGATAGACTGCCGGTGCGGAGATCAGGCAAATCGCCATTCCGATGACCAACGCCATCGCAAGGCGCTCTGTGCGCCTGACAATATCAGCAATCTCGTGGTCGTCGGGAGAGGGGATGAGATCAAGCGCGGAAAGCACCTCCGGGACGCGAGCATGGTTGTCATTTGCTGGTCGGGTGTCGTCATCATGTGTGCTCGGTCTCTGGATACAGGTCACTGTTCGCCTCGCTGTGGGAAACGCCACGCCGCCGCTGCGGGGACGCTAGAGGTGGTACCCCGCTGTGTGGGGGAATGGTGGACTCTCGGTTGATGCCGAGGAAAAGGGCTCGTGCTCGGGGCCCCCAGTTCTCGCGCGGTTCTAACGTATCGGCCAGGCATAGGTTGCCCGCTAAGACTTCAGTCGTACCACCCCCGGACCTTAGCCTGAGCGGCGGAACGCAATGCTGTGGGGCTCGTTGCTGACTCGTGATTGGCAGTCAAACCTGGCTGCCAAATTGGCGCAAGAAGGAAAGATTTTGTCATGAAGAAATATCTTGTCAGTGCAGTCGCAGGCCTCGCGCTGGTCGCTGGAATTGGTACTGCCTTCGCGGAAAACGTCGTAATTCTCAAGCCGGAACAGCAGACGGTGGTTCGCGAATACATCCACAAGCAGAAGCTCGCATCCGTCAGCCTGCTGGGTGTCGAACTCAACGTCGGCACGGCCCTTCCGGACACGGTGGAGCTTCACGCCATCGAGGTGCCCGACGTCAAATACAAGTACACGGTCGTCGGCGACCACGCCGTTCTCGTGGATCCTGATACACGCAAGGTCGTGCAGATCATCGAGTAGATCTACCGCAGCAGGCGAGCCCGCTTGGCGATCTATTTCGGGAAGCGGGCTCCGTGCATCTCTCCGTTGCCGTCATATGAGGAATCACTAATGTTCACAGACAAAGAGACCCGGTTTTTGGAGGCGGGCATGCTCCTGGCAGTGCCTGTCTGCGTGGCGGTCACCGCGCTGATCGCTGTCTTCGCCTTGGCCAGGCTATGATGGACAATATGGCAGGCTGCCGACGCGATCTCGAGGCTTGGCAAGTCGGGAACGGGGACGGTTAGCATGAACCGTTTCCTGTTCGTCGCGGCCGACTTTCTTTCCCGGCCCCCGGGTTTCTATGTGATGCTCATAGCCATGGTACTTTGCACTGCGCTGGTGCCTTTCGGCCTGACAAATGCGGTTACCTATGCCCTGTCGGTTGCGGCCATCGTGATCACCGGTGTTGTCCTCATACAGGGCTATCGCGATACCGCCGCCATCCACGCCAAACTCGACGAGATCATCGTTGCCCTCGACGAAACCAGAAACGACGTTGTCGGGTTGGAGCATGCCGAGCCGGAAGAGATCAGGGAAAAGCTTTTGAAGCTCGAAGAAGAAGCGGCCCAATCAATCGGGCCGGGGTAAATCCCCTTTGCGTGGCAGGAAGATCCGCGGCATGCCGCGTTGCAGGATTTCCAGGAGGAATGAACGATGAGCCCCACTGATCCGCCAGTAGAACGACGCTCTGATGCACGGGGCATCGTTCTGAAGGATGCGACCATCATCACGGAAGACGCCAAGATCAGTTGCTCGGTCAGGAATCAGCACGTTCACGGCGCGGAGTTACGGGTGGACCCAGGCGTAACAATTCCCGACCGTTTCGTCCTTCACGTGCCCGCGGATGACGCCAGCTATCGTGCCGTGGTGCGGTGGAGAAGGAACGAGCGGCTTGGCGTGCAGATTTATTGAACCAGGATCCCTGGCCCTGCGGCCAGTGGGTGGCTAGGTCGAGACTGCGCTACCCCTGACGAGAATGCGCTATCCCTGATATCCGAGCGGCAACCGCATCCAATCCGTTGTCATAGATCCGCGTCAGCACGCCTTCCGCGGCGTTGGCTTGCTGGGATGTGCAACCAATCAGGTCCCGCCCTCCCAAGCTCGCCGGCGCATTGGCAATACGATCCCAAACCGCCCAGGTTCCGTCTGTCTCAATGTGGCAATAGAATCGGTGTTGTTGATTTTCAGAATCGGTGTTGTTGATTTTCCATAATGGGAAACGTTCAACACCCGCTTTGAGGTCCATGCCGATGGCAACGTGGTTAATGTCGCAGCCGTTTCGACTGAAAGCCGACTCAGGTGCACAGCGTCGCAAGGCATGGTGCAGGCCGGCAGAGTCCTGCGTCTGGTCGAATGGCGCAGCGCTTACAGGCAGCCCGCCGTTTTGGCTGCCTATTGGATCGAGGCCAGGTGAGGCAGGTCAAGCGGGGCAATGCGCTCGCCATCTGCGTCGGCAAGGTCATCCACGAGCAAACCGGCCATGCCGTCAAATTCGATTGCCGCGCCAATGAGTTGTGCCGCCTGCATGACCAGGTGTTCAATGTCCTCGAGGGCGACATTCTCGACCAGATTCCTGACCCTGACCTGCTCCGCAACCATCGAGATGTTGACGATTCCCGCCGTCCTGAATGCCGTCAGGACCGCTGAATTGACGTCATCGCGCAGGCGCGCCGAGTAATCATACCGCATCGAAACCTCCCAAAGGGATCGGTCTTCTGTTCATAGGAGAGCATGCGCCAGCTGCCGGCCCATAGCAAGGGAAATTTATGAAATATTCAAATAAATCAGCAAGTTAGCATAGTTACATGAAAACGCGACCAGCGTTTGATGCGCATCGTGCGTGGGATGCATCGTACACCCATCGCAGGGTCTTGACGCCTTATGAGACCTACCCTAATTATAAGGCGATTGAGACAGATACTAACTCAACGTATTTTTAGTCCTGAGCGAGGAAGCGCCATGGCTGAACTGGAACGCCCCGAACGACTGCAGATCATGCTGACGGCCGATGAACTGGCCGCGCTGGAAAACTGGCGATATGACAAGCGCATGCCGAGCCGCTCGGCCGCAGTCAGGGAACTGCTGCGGCGCGGTCTGGCCTCGGACGGGTTCCTGACGGCCGAGCAAGGGGTGAAGTCGCAGGATTTTGGAATCCTGCCCACCGACGGCAACGGCGCCACCGAGGGCGGCAAGGAGTAGATCGCAGCCGCGCCGGTCTGCTGGTCGCGACCAGCAGCGGGCTTTCGGCTGACATGCCGGCACCCGACTGCTTGCGACCCTACAGAATGTTGGTCGTCACTTCGACGACGATCGCGGCGCCTTCCGGCGAGCCATTCGTGACATGCACGACACGCGATACCCGCAGGTCCTGCGCATTTCCGTTAATCGACAGCGAAACGCTTTCGCCGATCCGGGGAACCGCCTGGAAGACGGCATCGGTGGCTTCCGGCCGGTTGTCGATCGAGATGCGGCAGTTGACGGTCATGGGATGTCTCCTGTGTCTGACGGGCGCCCCGGTCGTCAACGCTGGCTCTACAAAATGGTTTCAGGATGGCTGGAGGTGAAACTTAATGGCGGCTGGGTTCGTATAGAGCAGCAGTTGCTCCATTTCTCGTTCTAAGCGGAGCAACTGGCTCGCTGGGGAGGGCGTTGGGGCTGCCCCGGCGAGTTGCCTCATCATCGATGATGCCGCTTGCCGAGTTTTGCCTTTGCAAGATTGTCTTCAGCGCGGCCAGGCCGGCCACGGGCCTCCGGCGCCGCCTCTTTTCATTTCGTCTCGCGTGGCACGAGATAGCTGGTCACGGTGCCTTGCCCAATTCCTCGCTTGACCATGACCGTCGTGTATTGCGCCGGTAGCGACGCCGTGACGTTGGGGTCGATCGACTTGCACCTTCCGACGATTGCGCCGTTGGGAGCGCTTGCCAGCCGCTGCACCAGTGAAGCCCGGCACTGATCGAGCGATGCATACATTGCCGGCGCCATATCGATGGGTTTGCATACGGAAGCCTCACCCGGGCTGCACGAAAGCAAAAGCATCACCGCCGCGGTTGCCGGATCCATTCCCTGAGCTCCCATATTGGATGAGCTTCAACGCGGAAGTGCGAGCTTGGTTTCGCTGTCGCTAAAAAACCGATTTGCGTTGCCCACACTCGCGAGCTTTAGTGATGTTGCCCCTCGGAGAAGCGCAGGGATGCGCGAGGCACTTCGGCGGCGTGGTACAGCGGCCAGCGCGAGCAGCCACTTCAGTTCGTATGGTCCAGCAGTCTGGTGGTGGGATCACGACGTTGTTCGGTATTGGTGCGATCGATGCCTTCCACGGTGATCGCAAACGTCCCGTTTTCGATCCTTCCTATCCAGCCTTTGGCTTTTAGATACCAAAGGTGAAACTCCAGATGTTCACGCGGGCAGTCTGCCAAGCGTTCGAGTTCTGTATCGCCAATGCCGGGATTGTTGACGTCTTGTCGGCGTTTGACATAGAGCAGCGTGAGCACTTTGGCCTGAATGACGGCATCCCGTTCGATGGATTTGGTGTTGCCGGCTTCCTCGGTCAACTCGCGGCGAATGTTCAAATGATCTTTATACTGAATGTCGTACTGCGCGCGCTTGACCGGATCTTTGAGCGTATTGTGGGCTTCTACAATTTCACTGAAGCGGGATTCGTCGCCGGTGTCCCGGTTGTCGGGATGGTAGCGCATGGCAAAATAACGAAATATCCGTTCTATCGTTTCCGAGTTGGCGTTCGGGCTTATTTCCAGAAGTTCATAGTAGTCAATGAACAATTCGATGCTCCCACGACATCGCCACCAGGCAATTCATTGGTCTTGATACGACAAAGGGCCCGGCCGCGAAAGAGTTGCGATCACAGGCCCTTGTCGTCGGGTTCGTTCGAAGGGTGCGCCTGTTGCCGCACGGTCGCAAGCTGGACCATGGTCCGTGGACTTATGGTTGTAATGCGGCGCCGTCAAATGCTTGACATAACCGGGCGGCGGCGGCGGCGAGCCTGGGATAGATGCCGCGATCGCCACCTAAAGCACGTCGCGTTTGAACGTATTCAGGCGACGCGCCTTAGGTGTGGAGCCTCAACAGGTTGTCCCCGGTTATGGCGAGGCGACTGATAGG
>NZ_JBWKME010000204.1:0-82418 GCF_056431085.1 Mesorhizobium waitakense
TCTTGGGAATTCCAAAAACTCGCCCGCCGCTAAAAACTGCCAAAGTAGTGCTAGCCACCTCCATACAAAGGTCGCGCGCCATAAACTCTCGAACCCAATCCAATTTCCAACCAAACCGAGCCGGCTGGTGTCGCGCCTCGGAGCGGCAGCGGGCCAGTCATGGATGCTGGGGATCAAAACCAGCATAGGGTCAACGAGCGGCTGCGCGGTTGGTTGCGGACCGATCATTTTGGTAGTGGGTCAGTTTGAAATTTGACCGGATGCAATATGCATTCAAGCATGTCAGCACACCATTCGCGGAACGTCAGAACCTGACAATGCGGATGCACATGCGCCGCTTCACGCGTCTGACAAACGGCTTTTCCAAGAAGGTTGAAGCTGATTCAAACGCGGTGGCTTTGCACTATTGTTGCGCTGCTGGAAGCGGAAGAGGCGAAGATTGACCGCAAGCGTGCTACAAGAAGCACGTTGCCGCTAAACATTCGGGGGAAGCCAATGCAAATCACGGAAATATATGCTGACGAAGTTAGCGAGACGCACTTGCGCAATGTTCCGGTGAATCTTGCGCGACTTTGCCCCTCCATCTGCCCCCATCGGCGCGTCACCCGAAACACCGATGACGACCGGTGTATTTCTTGAATTGCCGCCCGGATGGGACCCGCAATACCATGCGACGCCGCGGAGGCAATTGGTGGTGTTGCTCCAAGGTCACCTCAAAATCACGACCACCGACGGAACTTCAGCCGACTTCCGGCGGGGCGATGTTCTCTTGCTCAATGACAAAGACAGCAAGGGCCACCGGTCGCTAGTCCAAGGTCAAGAGGCGGTTGGCCTGCTGCTGGTTGGCATCGCAGATTGATTCACATCGACAAATTTCAGACTGACCCACCGCCGTCATTTTAGAGAAATTGAATATTCGAATAAACGGCCTATAATTTGCCAGCCGGCAAACCCACCCCTCTTTGCCGGTAAGGCCCGGCGGTCAAACCCCGAGCCACCGCTATGGCCGCCGGACCGCTGGAAGACGGTCGGCAACGCTACGACGTTGTGCCGGGGTGAGGCAGGCACGAATCGGTGGCGTCGCCCAGCCAAGGGAGGTCATTCGCATGCACACGGCAGCACTGCAGCTTCGATCGCTCCGAGAAGCTTTATTGCCAATGATGGGGTTTACCGCCTGGCACGAAAGCGTCAGCGAAGAAGGCACGCCCATTTGGACACGTTACATCGCGAAAACGGACTCATGGGAGGTCCGTCCGATGACGCCTGAAGAGGAAGCCAAGGCTTTCTGGTGGTATTGTCCACCATTTATTTGAACCCCGTCCGAGGCGCCGCAGCCACTGTCTGGCCCCAAGGCCCGCGCCACGGAGGGACCGCTGGCGCGGGCCGGCCGATGTGCCCACCAGCCTGCGACGGAGCCAAGCAGCGGCGTCCGAAGCATGAACTCAACAATTCAAGCCCGCTAATGTTCCAGCCTCTTTGTCGGGTTCGATCCAACCCAACGCAAAAGGCCGCCACCTTACGGCAGCGGCCAAGTCATCGGCGACCGGCGCGCAAAACGAAATGGTCAAGGTGACCTCGGCCAAGTTCGGCTGGGCTGTGGACAGCGCCGTTGCATCCGTCAATCCGGCTCTCAGGATCAAGGCGAAATAACTGACAAATCAGCGCCTGAAAAATGGGGTGGTGCCCCTAGCCGGGATCGAACCAGCACTCCTTGCGGAACTCGATTTTGAGTCGAGCGCGTCTACCAATTCCGCCATAGGGGCTCAGGCCGGGCGGCCTGGATGGGCGCGGACTATACGGTTGGAGGCCTGTTCGTCAACTGGCCAATTGTCGATGGCCCGGATGCGACCAAACTTCACCTTTCGATTTCGTGGCGGCGCTGCCATTGTGCAGCGCGGAAAATCTTTCTAGACAGGCGGCGCATCAAAGTGCGGCGCGTCTGACAGGACAGATGGCGCGTGCTTTGGGTCTTTGTTTTGTGCATGCCCGTTGGTTGTGCATGCCAATGTCCGAAACCGCTGCGCATTTTTGGGCGACACGCATTAGGAGTGCCGATGCTTCGCGGACTTTACGACTGGACCTTGTCGCTGGCGGCAAGGAAATCCGCGGAATGGTGGCTTGCCATCATCGCCTTCATTGAGAGCTCGTTCTTCTTCGTACCGGCCGATGTGCTCTATCTGCCGATGGCGTTGGCACGCCCCGACCGCGCCTACCGCTATGCGCTGACCGCCACGGCCGCCTCGGTGCTGGGCGGCATCGCCGGCTGGATGATCGGCTACTTCGCCTACGACGCCGTCGCCCGTCCGATCCTGGAGCATTTCGGCGGCCTGTCGACCTTCGAGCACTGGCAGAATTCTGGCACCGGCCTGATGCTGGTGCTGCTCGTTACGTCCGGTCTCGCGCACCTGCCGCCGATCAAGGTCGTCACCATCCTTGCCGGCGCCCTGCACGTCAATTTGCTGATCTTCATCATCTCGGCCATCGTCGCGCGCGGCGCCCGCTTCCTGCTGCTGGCCTGGCTGCTGCGCCGCTATGGCGAGCCGATCCGCGAATTCATCGAAAAGCGTCTCGGACTGATCGCCGGCGCCGGCGCGGCTGCCCTGATTTTGCTCTATATCCTCGTCAAATACGCGTTCTAGTCCTGTCGCCCAAAAGTGCCCGGCGCTGTTGGGACAAGGACAGGGACGAAGAGCGCGGCGAACTCAACGGACGAAGAACACGATGACAGCGACCATGAATACCGACACCGGACGCCAGCGGACGCGCACCGCCTTGTTTCTCGCCGTCGCGATGGCCGCTACCGTGGGCTCGGCGCTGGGCTTCCAGTATCTCGGCGGCTACATCCCCTGCCACCTCTGCCTTGAACAGCGCACGCCCTACTACATCGGCGCGCCGCTGATGCTGCTGGCCGTGCTTGCATCCATGCTGCACGCGCCAGCATGGCTGACGCGCGGCCTGCTGGCCATAGGCGGCCTGCTCATGCTCTACGGCCTCTATCTCGGTGTCTATCACTCCGGCGTCGAGTGGCAGTGGTGGGCCGGCCCGACCGATTGCACCGCCGGCGCCGGGCCAGTCGACACCGGCGGCAAGGGCGTGCTCGACGCGCTCGACAAATTCGTGCCGCCCTCCTGCGACAAGGCGGCGCTGCGCATCCTCGGCCTGTCGCTGGCCGGCTGGAACGCCATCGCCAGCCTCGTCCTGGCCGCCGTCGCCTTCCGCAGCGCCCTCACCCGCGATTGAGCAAATTCGTTTGGCCGGCGCGACGCAGAGTTCGCGCAAAAATTCGGCAGGCTGAGTCGGATGGCGCGGCTTTCGAGAACCGGAGCGGAGCGTACTCAGGTACGTGAGCACCGGAAGCGCAGAAAGCCGCGTCAGGCGGCCAGCATGGCGGATTTGTGCCGAACTCTACGGTTCGAGTTCGACATCCCAGTACAGATAATCCATCCAGCTTTCATGCAGATGGTTGGGCGGGAACAGGCGGCCGTTGTTGTGCAAATCGTGCACCGTCGGCTGGAAGGGTTTCTGCAGCGGCCACATCTTGGCATGCGCCGGCATCATGCCGCCCTTCCTGAGATTGCAGGGCGAACAGGCGGCAACGACATTCTCCCACGTCGTGGCGCCACCGCGATGGCGGGGGATGACGTGATCGAAGGTCAGATCCTCCGGCGTGCCGCAATACTGGCACTGGAAGCGGTCGCGCAGGAAGACGTTGAAGCGGGTGAAGGCGGGGTGCCTGGACGGCTTCACATAGGCCTTCAGGCTGACGACGCTCGGCAGCTTCATCGAGAAGGTCGGCGAGGAGACGGCGTGCTCGTATTCGGCTACGATGTTCACCCGGTCGAGGAACACCGCCTTGATGGCATCCTGCCAGGACCAGAGCGACAGAGGGTAATAGCTGAGCGGACGGTAATCCGCATTCAGCACCAGTGCTGGAAGCCCATCCGGAGATACGGCGACCGTCACGTGTTTACCTCCTTGGTTCTAGACCCGAACGGCGCGGATACTGTAAGCCTGACATGACAGGGATGTGAAGCGGATTGTCGCGTCGCTGAAGCGCCAAAAATGCGTGATTTTCATGCCTTTTTGCGGTTTAAGCCGGCGGCGCGGCGTCCCGACCTTTGGTTTCGCGATAATAGGACCAGAAAAGCCGCGATGCGACACCTCGCCACGGGCTCCATGATTCGGCCAGTGCGATGAGTGTTTTCTCCGGCGGACGCGGCTCGATGCCGAGCGCGTGACCGACCGCGCTCTGCAAGGCGACGTCGCGCGCCGGAAAAATGTCGGGGTGGCCGGCGGCAAACAAAAGATACACTTCCGCCGTCCATGGGCCGATCCCGGACACCGCCGTCATTGTCGTAATCGCCTCCTGGGCATCGAGCGAACAGAGATGATGGAGGTCAAGGCCATCGGACACCGCCTGGGCAATGGCGATCAGTCCGCGCTGCTTCGGCCGCGACAGGCCCGCCTCGCGAAACATGTCTTCGCCGGCGGCAAGTATCGCCTGCGGCGTCAGCGGATCGACGAGTTTGGTCAGCCGGCTGAAGGTCGCATCGGCGCTGGCTCGGGACACTTGCTGCGAGACGATGATCGAGGCCAGGCTCCGGAACCCCGGCTCGGAAAGCCGCAGCGGCACCTCGCCAGCCATGCCGCGCACCTTTTCCAGGCGCGGGTCGATCAGGCAAAGCGCATCGAGCCCCCGGGCAATGTCGTCTGATGTGGCGATGCGCTGCATGTTTCTTGTTCCTTGACCCTCGACAGGGTAGCAATTGGCGAAGCGCCGCAAAACCTGATTGCCGCCGGACAAATGACACTCCTGACATTCCGCTTCGCCCCCAGCCCCAACGGCGACTTGCATCTCGGCCACGCCTATTCGGCGCTGCTCAATCAGAAATTGGCTGACGCCGCCGGCGGCCGCCTGCTGCTGCGCATCGAGGATATCGACACGACGCGCTGCACGCCGCAATTCGAGGCCGGCGTGCTTGCCGATCTGAAGTGGCTGGGGCTTGGCTGGGAACAGCCGGTGCGCCGCCAGTCCGAGCATTTCGCGGAATACGAGACGACGCTTGACCGGCTGATTCGGGACGAACTCGTCTATCCCGCCTTCATGAGCCGTGGCGAGATCCGGGCCTTCATCACCGACAGCGAAAAGCGCGGACGCGACTGGCCTCGCGATCCCGATGGCGTGCCGCTGTACCCGGCCGCCGACAAGGCGCTGTCGGCGAAGGAACGCAGGCGACGGATCGCCGAGAACGCGCCCTTCGCCTGGCGGTTGGATATCGATGCGGCCGTGGCGCGTGTCGGCAAGGACCTCGCATGGGCCGAATTCAGCGACGAGACGCTCGTCGCGACACGTACGACCGAAGCCCGGCCGCAGGACTGGGGCGACGTGGTCGTGGCGCGCCGCGACATCCCGACCAGCTATCACCTCGCCGTCGTCATGGACGATGCCCTGCAAGGCGTCAGCCATGTCGTGCGCGGACAGGACCTGTTTTCCGCCACCGGCGTGCAGCGCCTGCTGCAGGAACTCCTCGGACTGCCGCAACCGGCCTACTTCCATCATCGCCTCATCCTCGGGCCGGATGGACGAAAGCTGTCGAAGAGCCTCGGCGAAACCGGCCTTGCCGCCTTGCGCCATGCCGGCGCTTCGGTGGATGACATCAGGCGGATGGTCGGCCTTTGAGCCTGGCGAGGCCAGAGAAACCGCGTGGCGAATTCGGGTCATGTCGGTTTGAAGCCCGGTCGTCAGCCGCCATCAACCGACTGTCGCGTGACGGTCAAAACTTCTGTATGCTTGGCGCAAAGCGGTGGAGGCTTCCATGAAGCGACATCTGACTGACGAAGAAAAGGCGCGCGTTTGCGACAGGCTGACGGCAATCGAGGGCGCCAAGTACCCGGACCATATCGTTTCGGTCATGGTCAGCAACGAGACCGACGACAACGGCGATCCGGTATGGTCGGTAGTCAAGTCGTTTGACGACAGGGAAGCTGTCTATGGGCACAGCCCGCTTATCAAGTGGCCGGGGTGCAGCTGGTAACAGAGATCAGTCTCCCGAAATTTCAAACTGAGCCGAATTCGCCGTCGGTTGAATTCCAATGATGCATGGATCAATCGTTTCGTTTTGCGCGCCGGCTTGAACCGCATTAGAGCAGCGCCACGATCAACTCTCCCCAGTGCGGCGGTCTCCCGAACATGCACAGCTTCAAGCGGTTCATCCCCGCCACCTTCGTTGTCCTGTGGGCAACCGGCTTCATCGGCGCGCGCTACGCCATGCCGTGGGCCGAGCCGTTCACCTTTCTTGCCGGGCGTTTCGTGCTGGCTACGATCCTGCTCGCCGTCCTCATGCTCGTGCTGGGATCGAAGAGAGCCACCCGCACTGAAGCGCTGCATGCCACCGGCGCCGGCATCCTGATGCATGGCGTCTATCTCGGCGCCGTCTTCTGGGCCATCCACCGGGGCATGCCGGCCGGATTTTCGGCCCTCATCGTCGGCCTGCAGCCGCTGATCACGGCCGTGCTTGCCGGCAAGTTTCTCGGCGAGGCGATCCTGCCGCGTCATTGGGCCGGCCTTGGCATCGGGCTCATCGGCATCGTCATCGTGCTGTGGCCGAAGCTCGGCGCGCTCGGCGGTGGCGTGACGGCGGCGACGCTGACCGCCTCGCTGGTCTCGGTGCTCGGCATGAGTGCAGGTACGATCTGGCAGAAGCGTTTTGCCTCCGGCGGCGACCTCGTCGCGGCGACCATGTGGCAATATGTCGGCGGCGCCTCTTTAATGATCCTGGCTTCGCTCGCCTTCGAGACACGCACCGTCGTCATCAACGGCGAATTGATTTTCGCCATGGCCTGGCTGGTGCTGGTGCTGTCGCTCGGCGCCATCTTCCTGCTGATGGTGATGATCCGCGACGGCGAGATGTCGAAAGTGGCCTCGCTGTTCTACCTGGTGCCGGCGGTGACGGCCATCGTCGCCTGGGTTCTGTTCGACGAGCAGCTCAACACGCTGCAGATTGTCGGCATGGCGATCACGACATTCGGCGTCGGCCTGGCAACGGCTCGACAGACCAAGCCTCAGCCTTTCAATCAACCGACTCGGGCGCGCGCCTCCAGATAGCGGCTGATCGCGGCATTGAGTTCACCGCCGAGGATGAAAATCGCCGAGACCATGTAGAGGAACACCACCGCGATCATGATCGAGGCGAGGCCGGCATAAGTCGTCACGTAAGACGAGAAATGATCGAGATAGGTGGCGAAGACGGTCGAACCGATAAGCCATGCCGCCAGGGTGAAGATGATGCCGGGTACGATCGAGACCAAGCGGCGCTTGCCCGCCGGCAGCCAGAAATGCACGGCAAACAATCCGCCTACAATGACTGCCGAGGCGATGACATACCGCCATAGCGTGATCGTGCCCATATAGGGCTTGATCCCTTCGATATGGGCTTCGGCGAGCCGCGCCAGCAGTGGCGCGAACACCAGGAGCACGCTGATCGCCAGGAAACCGGCCGTCGCGATCAGAACGAAGATGATGCTCTGCACCCGGCGGTAGATGATGCCGCGCGTTTCCGAGACGCGGTAGGCGCGGTTGAGCGATGTGCGCAACGCCTCGATGCCGTTCGAGGCAAAGTAGGCGGCAAGCAGCACGCCGTAGGTCAACAGGTCGGTGCGCCTGACGGTCAGCACATTGAGCACCTCGCGCGCGATTGGCTTGGCGATCTGTTCGGGCCAGGTGTCGAAGACCAGATGCACGGCCGTGTCGGAGAACGCCTGCGCGCCGAGGAAACTCGCCAGCGTCGTGGCGAAAATCAGGAACGGAAACAGCGCCATCAGCGAAGTGATGGCCAGATGGCTGGCCATCGCCCAGCCGTCATCGGTGTTGAAATGGCCGAGCGCGTCGTAGAGCACGCGGCGCAGGGCGACAATATTCCGCAGCAAGAACCCGCGCTCCCTTCGATTGTCTCGACGCCGCGAATATGGGAAGGGATTGCGGCAAATGGCAACCCTTGGCGAAACCACGAACAGTCCGGTGCAAGCGTTGCGCTCGATCATCGTTACCGGCGCCTCTTCGGGAATAGGCGCCTACTGCGCCCGCGCATTGAAGGCGGAAGGCTGGCGGGTGTTCGCGACGGCTCGCAAACCGGAAGACATCGCCACTCTCGAAACGGACGGCATCGAGGCCTTCTATCTCGACTACACTGAAGCCGCATCCATTGAAGCGCTGGTCACATCGGTTCTGGATCGCACAGGCGGCCGGCTCGACGCCTTATTCAACAATGGCGCCTACGCGCAAGCCGGCGCCGTCGAGGACCTGCCGGTGGCGGCGCTCAAGCAGCAATTCGAGGCGAATTTCTTCGGCTGGCACGACCTGACCCGTCGGCTGGTGCCGGTGATGCGACGCCAGGGCCATGGCCGCATCGTCCACTGCTCGTCGATCCTCGGCCTTGCGCCGGTGCGCTTTCGCGGCGCCTATTCGGCTTCGAAACACGCGCTGGAGGGTCTGATGCTGTGCCTGCATCAGGAACTTAAGGGCAGTGGCATCCATGTCTCGCTGATCGAACCCGGGCCGGTAACGTCGAAAATCGCCAGCAATGCGCTGCCATGGTTCCTGCAGAACATCGATCACGAGAATTCGGTCCACCGCCTCGACTATGAGGCGCAACTGGCAAGGTTGCGGGCCGGCGGCAGCCAATCGGCATTGAAGCCGGGGCCGGAAGTGGTACATGCGGCGCTGCGCCATGCGCTTCTGTCGCGGCGCCCGCGCCCGCACTATGTGGTAACAGTGTCGGCTAAGATCGGTGCGGCGCTCAAACGCATCCTGCCCGCATCTATACTCTACCGCTTCCTTGCCAAACGCGCCTGAACCAACCGAACTGGGAACACACCATGGCAACCGTCTTCAACATCCTCGCCATTCTGGTCATGGTCGCCGTGGTGATCGTGCTCGTTCGCGGCCTCGTCAACATGATGCGTGGCGGTTCCGGCGTCACCTCGAACAAGCTGATGCAGGCGCGTGTTCTGCTACAGGCCGTGGCGCTGGCGCTGATCCTGCTGGCGGTGTATTTCACCCGCAAGTGAGGCCGTTCGGGAGGCGATGTGGTCAAGCTCAACAAGATCTACACCCGCACCGGCGATGATGGCACCACCGGTCTCGGCACCGGCGAACGGCGGCTGAAATCGGACCTGCGGGTGGACGCCTACGGCACGGTCGACGAAGCCAATGCCTGCATCGGGATCGCCCGGGTCCACTCGGCAGTCACCCACCCGGTGATCGACGCTATGCTCTCCCGCATCCAGAACGATCTCTTCGACCTCGGCGCCGATCTCGCCGTGCCCGATGACGGCAAGCCTCTCGGCTATGAGCCGCTGCGCATCATCGCCACGCAGACCGACCGGATCGAAAAGGATATCGACCTGCTCAACAAGCATCTTCAGCCGCTCAGATCCTTCGTGCTGAACGGCGGCACGCCGGCCGCCGCCGCCCTGCATCTCGCCCGCACCGTGGCGCGGCGGGCCGAACGGCTGATGGTGGCCCTGGCCCAGGACCCCCGCGAGCACGTCAGCCCCGACGGGCTGAAATACATCAACCGCGTCTCGGATTTCCTGTTTGTCGCCGCCCGGGCGGTCAATGACAACGGAAATGCCGACGTGCTATGGGTTCCCGGCAAGAACCGCTGAACTGTCCGAAAGCGCGAGGGGGCCAGGGGACCGATGTTCATCCCGCTTTACGACACCAACAGGCTGCGGCACATCCGCCTGCAATATGTGACGATCGGGTTGATCGTGGTCAACGCCTTGGTCTACTTCGCCACCGCGCTCGGCGGCGAGAATTTCTCAAATGCCGCCGTGCTCGGCCTCGGCTTCATCCCGGCCGTCGTCCATGACACCGCTGAGCTCGATCCTCGCTTTGTCGTCGTCCCCGAAAGCCTGAGCTACCTGACCTATTCCTTCCTGCATGCCGACATCTTCCACCTCGGCGGCAACATGCTGTTCCTGTGGGTGTTCGGCGACAATGTCGAGGACGCCCTCGGCCACGTCCGCTACCTCATCTTCTATCTGTTGTGCGCGATCGCCGGAGCCGCCTTCCAGGGCCTCATCGCCTGGGATTCGCAGGTGCCACTGATCGGTGCGTCCGGCGCCATCGCCGGCGTGGTCGTCGCCTATCTGATCCTTTATCCGCGCGTGAAGGTATGGGTGCTGGCCTTTGCCCGCATCCCGCTGCGCATTCCGGCCTTCATCCCGCTGGTCCTGTGGGTGGCGTTTCAGGTGGTGATGTTTGCCGCAGGCGGTGAGGACCAGATTTCATGGGCCTGCCACATTGGCGGCATCATCGCCGGCGCCATTTTGGTGCTAGTCTTGCGCAGCCGCGGCGTGCCGCTGTTTGCCGGCCCCGACGAGGACGTCACTGTCGCTCCGGCTGACCAGCCGACCGTTGCGGCCGAACCGGTGACCCCCGACCCGCCTGCTGCAACGCCGCGCTGGGGGCGAGGAAACGCTTCCGGCTCGGACTGAACCGATTTGAGCGCCTTGCGGCGTATTGACGTGCAGGGTTGCCGCAACTACGGAAACGTCTCCGTCGCAGCCTAAGGCGGTCAAAGACCAGAATTTCCATCCGGAATGTCGGCTTTCGACAACTCAGAAAGGGCGCAGGCTGTTATAGCGCGCCTAATTATCTTGAAGAGGTGACAGGCAATGAAGATCCTTGTGCCCGTAAAGCGGGTTGTGGATGCGAACGTCAAGGTTCGCGTGAAGGCTGATGGTTCGGCGGTGGAACTCGCCAACGTCAAGATGGCGATGAACCCGTTCGACGAGATCGCGGTCGAAGAGGCGATCCGGCTGAAGGAGGCCGGCAAGGCCGAAGAGATCATCGTCGTTTCGATCGGCCCGCAGCAGGCGCAGGAAACCTTGCGCACCGCGCTTGCCATGGGTGCCGACCGCGCCATCCTGGTCAAGACCGACGAACAGACCGAGCCGCTCGGCGTCGCCAAGGTGCTGAAGGGCGTCGTCGACGCCGAACAGCCCGGCCTCGTCATCCTCGGCAAGCAGGCGATCGACGACGATTCCAACCAGACCGGCCAGATGCTGGCGGCACTTCTCGGCTGGGCCCAGGGCACCTTCGCCTCCAAGGTGGTGCTCGAGGGCGACAAGGCCAAGGTGACGCGCGAGGTCGATGGCGGCCTGCAGACGGTGGAGCTGAAGATGCCGGCGATCGTGACCGCCGACCTTCGCCTCAACCAGCCGCGCTATGCCTCGCTGCCCAACATCATGAAGGCCAAGAAGAAGCAGCTCGACGAGAAGACCCCGGCCGACTACGGCGCCGACGTCAAGCCGCGGCTGAAGGTCATCAAGACCGAGGAGCCGAGCGGCCGCAAGGCAGGCGTCAAGGTCAAGAGCGTCGCCGAACTGGTCGACAAGCTCAAGAACGAAGCCGGCGTTTTGTAAGCGATCGGGAAAGGAACACGAAAATGGCTATTCTTCTGATTGCTGAACACGACAACGCCACCCTTTCCGACCAGACCGCCAAGGCGCTCTCCGCGGCCCTGCAGATCGGTTCGGACGTGCATGTGCTGGTTGCCGGCAAGGGCGCCAAGGGCGCAGCCGACGCCGCCGCCAAGCTGAAGGGCGTGAGCAAGGTGCTGCTCGCAGAAGCCGACGAGCTGGCCGAGCGCCTTGCAGAACCGACGGCGGCCCTTGTCGTCTCGCTGGCCGGTGACTATGACACGATCATTGCGCCGGCGACCTCGTCGGGCAAGAATGTCGCGCCGCGCGTGGCGGCCCTGCTCGATGTTGCCCAGGTCTCCGAGATCATCGAAGTCGTCTCGCCCGATACGTTCAAGCGGCCGATCTACGCCGGCAACGCCATCCAGACGGTGCAGTCGACCGACGCCAAGAAGGTGATCACGGTCCGCACCGCCTCCTTCCAGGCAGCCCCCGAGGGCGGATCAGCCGCGGTCGAGACCGCGAAGGCGGCGGCCAATCCCGGCCTCTCCACCTTCGTCGAGAACAAGCTCTCGGAAACCGACCGTCCGGAACTGACCTCGGCCAAGATCATCATCTCGGGTGGCCGTGCACTGGGCTCCTCGGAGAAGTTCCAGGAAGTCATCCTCCCGGTTGCCGACAAGCTTGGTGCCGCCGTCGGCGCTTCGCGCGCCGCAGTGGATGCCGGCTATGCGCCGAACGACTGGCAGGTCGGCCAGACCGGCAAGGTCGTCGCCCCCGATCTCTACATTGCGGTGGGCATTTCCGGCGCCATCCAGCACCTCGCCGGCATGAAGGATTCGAAGGTCATCGTCGCCATCAACAAGGACGAGGAGGCGCCGATTTTCCAGGTCGCCGACTACGGCCTCGTCGGCGACCTCTTCGTCATCCTGCCGGAACTGCAAAAGGCGCTTTGACGCTCTCTGCCAAAGCGTATTAAATAGTGAAGGGTGGGGTAGACGAAGTCGCCCCGCCCTTTTAGTTTGCACCGCACAAAAAGCAGGCCGCAAAGGCCTTTTGACGGGATCGGTGTAATGAGCAAGATCGAGACGATCGGCATCATCGGCGCGGGCCAGATGGGCGGCGGCATCGCCCATGTCTCCGCCCTTTCGGGCTACAAGGTGCTGATCTACGACATATCGCCCGACCGCATCGAGAAGGGTATCGCCACCATCAGCGGCAACATGGCCCGCCAGGTGGGGTCCGGCAAGCTCGACGAGAAGGTGCGCAACGAGGCGATGGCGCGCATCGCCTCCGCCCCGGCGATGGCCGATCTTGCCGGCGCCGATCTGGTGATCGAGGCGGCGACCGAGGACGAGACGGTCAAGCGCAAGATCTACGCACAGCTCTGTCCGCAGCTTAATCCCGAAGCCATCCTGGCGACCAACACCTCGTCGATCTCGATCACGCGGCTTGCCGCGCAGACCGACCGGCCGGAGCGATTCATCGGCATCCATTTCATGAACCCGGTGCCGCTGATGAAGCTGGTCGAGCTGGTGCGCGGCATCGCCACCGAGGACCAGACCTTCGAGGCGGCGAAGACCTATGTGAAGCAGCTCGACAAGACGATCACGGTCTCGGAGGATTTCCCGGCCTTCATCGTCAACCGCATCCTGCTGCCGATGATCAACGAGGCGATCTACACGCTCTATGAGGGTGTCGGCTCGGTCGACGCCATCGACACCGCCATGCGGCTCGGCGCCAACCATCCGATGGGCCCGCTGCAGCTGGCCGATTTCATCGGGCTGGATACCTGCCTGTCGATCATGCAGGTGCTGCATGACGGCTTGTCGGATTCGAAATACCGCCCCTGTCCGCTGCTGGTCAAATATGTCGAGGCCGGCTGGCTCGGCCGCAAGACCGGGCGTGGTTTCTACGACTATCGCGGCGAGCATCCCGTTCCGACTCGCTAATCGGGTCTTGGGTCGGATCAGGAGGCCGCGGCCAGCGGCTCGGGCGGTTCCATCCTGTCGTCCATGACGTCGCCGTCCGGCGCTACGGAAACGCAGCCGCGGCCGGCCGCCTTGGCCGCATAGCAAGCGGCGTCGGCCCTGGCGATGATCTCGTCGACTTCGCCGCAACTGGCGCCGATCGCAGCCAGGCCGATGCTGGCACCGATCACGTGAGGACGGCCATCCCAGGCGAAGTCCAGGCCGCGTATCGCATCGATGATGGATCGCGCCGCGATCTTGGCGCCGGCAGCCGAACCCGATTTCAGGACGACCGCGAATTCGTCGCCGCCCAGGCGCGCGACGATGTCTTCGGGACCAAGCACGCCGCGAACCGCCTCGGCAACCCGCTTGAGCAAGGCATCGCCGGCTGCGTGGCCGCCGGTATCGTTGACCAGTTTGAAGTGGTCGAGGTCAATGAACATGAACTGATGTCCGCTGCCTTTGCCCGAGGTGCCGTCCTTGCGCGCCTGATCGACCAGCTCCTCCATGGCGCGGATGAAGCTCGAGCGATTGGCAAGGCCGGTCAGTGCGTCATGCGCGGCCGCATGGGCAAGCTGGCGCTGCAGCGCGCGCGCATCGGTGAAGTCCTGGAAGACGATGACCAGTCCGCAGAATTCGTTCCGCTCGTTGATGATCGGCGACACCACCTGGCGGATGCTGCAGCGCGTATCGTCGCGCCGGATCAGGACGGCGCGGCTGTTCTGGTCGGCGGGCGCCTGGCCGCCGATGGTCGGCCGGGTGACGCCGATCCGGTGCCCCGTCTCCTCGTCGACCGCCCAGTAGACATGGCCAAGCACCTTGCCGAGGGCCTCGCCGCCGGCAACTCCGGTCAGCTTTTCGGCGACCGGGTTCATGAAGGTGACGCGGTTTGCGGCGTCGGTGCAGATGACGGCATCGCCGATCGACTGCAGCGTCACCCTCAGCCGCTCCTTCTCATCGGCCAGCATCGCCGCCGATACGGTGAGGCGTGCTTCCGCTTCCTTGCGCCGGGTGATGTCGGTCAGGCTGCCGATGGCCCTGACCAGCCGCCCCTCCTCGTCACGCTCGATGGCCTTGCCGCGGTCGAGGATCCATATCCAGTGGCCATCCCTGTGGCGCATCCTGAATTCGGCTTCGAAGTAGGGCGTGGTGCCGTCGAGATGGGCGCGATCCGCCTCGGCGACGGTCTCGCGATCGTCGGGATGGATCATCGCCAGCCAGCGGTTGGGATCGCCGTCGAGTTCGCCATCCTCGAAGCCCAGCATCTTGCCCCAGGTCTCCGAGTAGGTCGTCCCGCCCTTGCGCATGTCGAGATCCCAGACGCCCTGGCCGGCGCCTGCAAGCGCGAAATTCCAGCGCGTTTCCGCTTCGGCAATGCGCGCCTCGGCCTGTTTGCGCGCGTTGATGTCCTCGATCTGCGAGACGAGATAGAGCGGACGGCCGCTCCTTTCGTCGCGGATGACGGAGCCCGCAAGATGCGCCCAGACAGGTGTGCCATCCTTCCTGAGATAGCGTTTCTCGAAGTGGAAGGAATTGACCGTGCCCGCTTTCAGACCGGCCATCGTTTCCCGGCCGATCTGGATATCGTCGGGATGCGTGATTTGGAAGAAGGTCAACGCCTCGATCTCCTCGCGGCTGTAGCCGAGCATGGCGGCGAAGGCCGGATTGGTTTCGAGAATGCGCCCGTCGAGGCCGACAACGGCGATACCGATCGCGGAATCCTCCATGGCGCGGCGAAAGCGCTGCTCGCTCTCCGCGATCTGCCGGCCGTCCTTGCTGATCCGGCGGATGAACAGGGCTGCGAGGCAAAGCGCACCCGCCGCCACCGCCACCGAAACCTGCATGCAGAGCTTCAGCGCCTCGGTGCCGGGATCCAGTCGCGACAGCAGGATCGAGGCCGCCACGACGCTGAGGCCGGCCACGAGCACCGCCAACCCTGCGTGCCCAAAAGATCTTCGGCCGGTCAATCCTCGCCCCATCACGATACGTGCCACCCCCGTGCGCAAACGCATGTTGTCGCGCCGACCTTGGCGGATCGATTTTAAGGAATGGTTGCGTGCGGCATGCCGGCGCGATCGGTAATCGACAAACAATTGCCGGCATGATTAAGGATCGGTGTGCATGGGGCGCGACTGAGCAATTCCAGGAAAAGTGTGAAGCGGTTTTCCGTCCGGAATTGCGTCAAACAAAAAAGATGGAGCGGTTCGGCGTTTCCGTGAACTGCTCCGGCGCCGCACTACCAGCGCACGAAAAACCGCCCGCCGAGCGCGCCAAGCAGCGCGAGGAACGCAATCGCTATCGTGTACCAGGTGGCGACGAAAAGCGGCGAATCGTCGAAGCAGTGCGCGGCGTAGAAGGTTGCCGCCAGTCCGCCCGCGAGCAGGCCCGCGACCGCACCGGCAAGCACCGGCCGTGTCGGCGCGCCGTAGCGCAGCATCCACAGGAAAATGGCAAGCGGGCCAATGCCGATCAGCGGAATGAAACCCATGCAGATCATCATGTTGGAGCCGACCATCCTTGTGCCCCAGTCGGCCTCGGGCACGGCAAGCAGCTCAAGAACCACGGCCAAGGCTACCAACAGCGGCGCGGCGATCATCCCGGCCATTGCCCTGCTGGTCGGCGCACCGGGTGTCGACAACGCGCGGATCAGGGCAAAGGCGCTGACGGCAAGCACGATGGTGAAGACGAATTTGGAGAGAAAGCGCATCGTGTGCGCGGCGACCATGAAATCGGGGCGCGGGCCGATCGTCAGCAGGAAAACGATAGCCGCGATAACCGCCGCCGCACCGGCGGCCATCCACCAGGCCGATTGCAGCGGCATCGCCTTGCTGCGGGCATCGGCGTCCAGCGCTTTGATGAGATCGTCCGTCCTCATGTCATTCCCGCCCGAATCGCCCCTGCCCGAATCGCTTGGCTATCGCGGCAAGTCCCCGATGTAGCGACACGCGCACCGCCGTCTCGCTGATGCCGAACTTAGCCGCCGTCTCGCCGATTGACCGCCCCTCCACCGACACGGCCGAAACCACGGAACGCTGTGCCGGCGACAGGCCGTCCAATGCCCGGTTGATATCGCGTTCGCTGACGCTCTCCTGTTCCGGTTCGGCGAAGGTCTCGGCGATATCGTCGACATCGATCTCGATGCGTCGTCCGCGCCGCCGGAACGCGTCGATTAGCTTGAAGCGGGCGATCGCATAGACCCACGGCAACACCGGCGCATCCTGGCGCCAGGTATGTCGTTTCACATGAATGGCCAGCAAGGTTTCCTGCACGACATCCTCGGGATCGACCCCGCCCTGCACGATCTTGCGCCTGACAAAACCGCGAACCAGCGCGGCAATCCGGCGCAGAAAGTCGGCGTAAGCCTTTTCATCTCCCGCGATCGCGGCCCGCATCAGCCGGGAAAGCTCGGCCTCATCCTTGCCGGTCACAAGAGTTACTCCCCGATTTTCGCGTCTCGGCGGTGATTTGTTACGTGGCCGGCGAAATAATGTCCAAGCCAAATTACCGGCAAATCACGAAAGTTTGCGCCTCGGCGCTCGATCAAAATCGGCAAGACAATGTTGACTATCCCTGTCAGGTATTGATAGGTGCAGCCGTCACAGACGCAAGACCCCGAAATCCGAGGACGATGCCATGAAATATGCTCTCTCCACCCTCGTCGGCGCCACCGCGCTGGCAATTAGCCTGATCGCCGGACCAGCGATGGCGGAAGATGATGGCATCATTGTCTACAATGCCCAGCACGAGAACCTGACCAAGGCGTGGGCCGAAGGCTTCACCAAGGAAACCGGCATCAAGGTCACAGTCCGCAATGGCGGCGACAGCGACTTCTCCAACCAGATCGTCGCCGAAGGCGCGGCCTCGCCCGCCGACGTATTCCTGACCGAAAACTCGCCGGCCATGGCGCTGGTCGAAAGTGCCGGCCTGTTCGCGCCGGTCGACGCCGACACGCTGGCGCAAGTTCCCAACGACTATCAGCCGGCCAGCGGCAAATGGGTCGGCGTCGCCGCACGCAGCACCGTCTTTGCCTACAACAAGACCAAGCTGACGGCCGACCAGCTGCCCAAGTCGATGCTGGATCTCGCCGATCCGAGCTGGAAGGGTCGCTGGGCCGCCTCGCCGTCGGGCGCCGATTTCCAGGCCATCGTCAGCGCGCTGCTGCAGCTCAAGGGCGAGGCCGCCACGGCGGACTGGCTGAAGGCGATGAAGACGAATTTCACCGCCTACAAGGGCAACAGCACGGTGATGAAGGCGGTCAATGCCGGTGAGATCGAAGGCGGCGTGATCTACCACTATTACTATTTCGGCGATCAGGCCAAGACCGGCGAAAACAGCAAGAATGTCGAACTGCACTATTTCAAGAACCAGGATCCGGGCGCGTTCGTTTCAATTTCCGGCGGCGGCGTGCTGGCCTCGAGCAAGCATCCGATGGAAGCCCAGGCGTTCCTCAAGTGGGTGACCGGCAAGGGCGGCCAGGAGATCTTGAAGACCGGCGATTCCTTCGAATACGCGGTCGGCAAGGGCGCCGAGTCCAATCCGAAGCTGGTGCCGCTGGACGATCTGCAGGCACCCAAGGTCGATGCCACGACGCTGAACTCCAAGAAGGTCACCGACCTGATGACGGCAGCCGGCTTGCTTTAGTTGCCATTCCTCCTAAAAGGACAACCAACCACGCTCCCGCGGGAATTGGCCTTCCGCGGGAGTGATTTTGTTTTTCGAGATGGCATTCGTCGATGACGACACGCTGTGTTCCCGACCGCAATTGCGGTCCTTCAACTGCTGCCGCTGGACGGCACCGGCACGGCGTCTGACCTGATGCAGTCTGCGGTCGATCTCGCGCGCTCGGGCCTGCCTGCGGGCACAGGCCGAAGGGCTCGGCGACGCGCGGCACCCTGGCTGGTCATCGCCGCCATCTTCGTTTCGCTGCTGGCGCTGCTGCCGCTTGCCTTCATCATCTGGACCGCGGTGCAGACCGGCTGGGAAACCGTCTCGGCGCTGGTCTTCCGGCCGCGTGTCGGCGAGCTTCTTGTCAACACTGTCCTGCTGGTGTTGCTGGCCGTGCCGATCGCCGTCGTGTTGTCGGTGGCGCTGGCCTGGCTGACCGAGCGCAGCGACCTGCCTGGCGCCCGGCTCTGGGCCTGGCTGTGCGTGGCGCCGCTCGCCATTCCGGCCTTTGTGCACAGCTACGCCTGGATCACCATGGTACCCAGGCTGCACGGCCTGGGGGCCGGCGTGCTGGTTTCCGTCATCGCCTATTTCCCGTTCCTCTATCTGCCGGTGTCGGCGGCATTGCGCCGTCTCGATCCCGCCCTCGAGGACGCCGCGGCAGCGCTCGGCCTTGGGCCATGGCGCGTATTCTGGCGCGTCGTGCTGCCGCAACTCAGGCTTGCCATATGCGGCGGCTCGCTGCTGGTTGGGCTGCATCTGCTGGCCGAGTACGGCCTCTATGTCTTCATCCGCTTCGACACCTTCACCACGGCGATCGTCGACCAGTTCCAGTCGACCTTCAACGGGCCGGCCGCCAACATGCTGGCCGGCGTGCTGGTGAGCTGCTGTTTCGTGCTTCTGGGCCTCGAAGTGCTGGTGCGCGGCGAGGAGCGCTATGCGCGCGTTGGTTCCGGCGCCGCACGACACCAGCAGCGCGCGCCCCTCGGCCGCGCCACCATCCCGTGCCTGGCCTTGCTTGTCGCCACCACGCTGCTGGCGCTTGGCGTGCCTTTCGTCACCATCGGCGGCTGGCTTGCCGCCGGCGGCACCGCCGTCTGGCGCTTTGACGAGATCCGCCTGGCGCTCGGTCAGACACTGTTCCTGGCGGTCGCCGGCGCTTTGCTCGCCACCGTCGCCGCCATGCCTATGGCCTGGATCTCGATCCGCGCGCCCGGGCCATTGCAGCGCCTGCTGGAGGGCTGCAACTATATCGTCGGCTCGTTGCCGGGGGTCGTCATCGCGCTGGCGCTGGTCACCATCACCGTGCGCATCGCCCTGCCCCTCTACCAGACCCTTTTCACCATCCTGGTGGCCTATGCGCTGATGTTCCTGCCGCGCGCACTGGTCAGCCTGCGCGCATCGATCGCGCAGGCGCCGGTCGAACTCGAACGCGCTGCTTCCAGTCTCGGCCGGCCGCCGCTGCAGGCGCTGTGGTCGACAACGATCCGCCTGTCGGCGCCAGGTGCCGCGGCCGGCATGGCGCTGGTGGCGCTCGGCATCATGAACGAACTGACCGCCACCCAGATGCTGGCGCCGAACGGCACCCGCACGCTGGCGATGGCGTTCTGGTCGTACAGCGGCGAGATTGATTATGCCTCGGCCGCCCCTTACGCCTTCATCATGGTGGCGATGTCGCTCCCCTTGACCTGGCTGCTCTATGTCCAGTCGAAACGGATGGCCGGACGATGAGCTTTCTCGAAATCAGCGGCCTGCACAAGCATTACGGCCCGGTTGCGGCACTTGCCGGCGTCGATCTGAGCGTCGTCAGCGGCAGCCGCACGGCGATCGTCGGCCCGTCCGGTTGCGGCAAGACGACCCTGCTGCGGCTGATCGCCGGTTTCGAGGCGCCGGACCAGGGTCGCATCACGCTCGACGGCGAGGTGCTGGCCAAGGACGGCAGCGCGGTGCCGGCGCATCGTCGAGGCATCGGCGTGGTGGCGCAGGACGGCGCGCTGTTCCCGCACCTGACCATTGGCGACAATATCGGTTTCGGCATGGGTCGCGGCGAGGACAAGCGCGCCGAGCGCATCGCCGAACTCGCCTACATTGTCGGGCTCGACAAGGCGATCCTCAAACGCCGCCCCCATCAACTCTCCGGCGGCCAGCAGCAGCGCGTGGCGCTGGCCCGCGCCATGGCGATGAAGCCGCGGCTGATGCTTCTCGACGAGCCGTTCTCGGCCCTGGACACCGGCCTGCGCGCCTCCATGCGCAAGGCCGTGGCCGAACTCCTGGAGGCGGCCGGCATCACCACCATCCTGGTGACGCACGACCAGGCCGAGGCGCTGTCCTTCGCCAGCCAGGTGGCGGTGATGCGCGACGGCAAGTTCTCGCAGGTCGGTACGCCGCGCGAGCTCTATCTCAAGCCGAAGGACAGGATGATCGCCGAGTTCCTCGGCGATGCCATCATCCTGCCGGCCAAGATATCAGGCGGCTTCGCCAATTCTCCGCTCGGCCGCATCGCCGTCGATACGTCGGACAGCCGCGATGTTGTCCGCATCATGCTGCGGCCGGAGCAGATTGCCTTGAAGAGGACATCGCGCGAAGGCATGTCGGGCACCCCTGACATGCTGTTCGGCGAAGTGACGGAGTCCGAATTCGCCGGCTCGATGTGCACGGTCGCGGTGCGGCTTCTGAACAGCGCCGATCCGCCCGACGCCGCCGCGATCGGCAACACGCCGCTGATCCTGCGCAAATCCGGCATGGACGCGCCGGCGGTCGGCGAGATCGTCCGGCTGACCGTATCGGGAACGGCGCATGTGTTCGCCTGAACGGTCGAACGCTGGCGACGTTGTGCCTCAACGCGGCGAGCAGGCTCACGCCGTGATGCGTTCGCCGGTTTCGCCGGAATAGATCGGCCATTGTTCGAGAAAATCGCAACCATGCACGACCACGCGCCCGTTGGCGCTGTCGACGAGGATGACTGCGTAGGAGGGTGGCGCCTGCTCGACGATCTCGCTCGATCTGTCGAGGGCGAGCGCGAACCTTGCATGCAGGCCGCGCTGCGCCGAGAACGGAATGCCGGCGACCGTTCCGGCGATGTCGCGATGGACGTGACCGAAGAAGATGTGGCGGACATTGCCACGGCGCCGCAGGAGGCCGAGGAAGCGTTCGGGCTGCTCGAGCGCCAGCGGGTCGAGCTGCGGCAGCCCGAGCGCGACCGGCGGATGGTGCATGAAGACATAGGCGGGCCTGCCGGCTGTCTCCTCGAGCCGGGCGTCGAGCCAGGCAAGCCGCCTTTCGCACAATTCGCCTTCGATGCGTCCTTCCGCCAGGCAGTCGAGGAACAGCAGCACCTCGTCGGCCATTTGATGAGCCGACTGCACGAAGCCGTTCTCATCGACCGGAACTTCAGGAAACGCCGCGGCAAGATTGGCTCGCCGGTCGTGATTCCCCGGCAGCAATCGCCAGGGCACCGACAGCGCATTCAGGGCTGTCCTGAGATCGGCATAGCTCTGGGGCGCTCCGGTCTCGGTCAGGTCGCCAGTGAAGACGCAAAGCGCCGCGTCGGCGTGATGCGCATTGATGTGCGCGATGCATGAAGCCAATCGCTGATGCAGGTCCACGCCATAGCGGCGCTCGCCCTGCCGGCCAAGATGGACATCGGTGACCTGGATTATTTTCATCGCACGACCGTTTTGCCAGCACCGCCTGCCCCGTCATCGGCGACAGTGACTGCCTTCAGAAATCAGAGTGCTGGCTCCGGCACCGAGGCCTTGAAGACCTCGAGACGGGTTCCCGTGTCCGACGAGAAGAAATGCAAGTCATCCGGCGAAAACCGCAGACCGACAGTGCTCCCCGGCTCGGGGTGGACGGCCTCCGAAGTCATGACGGAGAACGACGCGCCGTCGAGATCGACATAGATGACCCGTCCAGCGCCCAGTTCCTCGACGAGGTCGACCGTGGCGTTGAGCGCGCCTGCCGTGCCGGGCGCCACCAGACGGACGGCTTCCGGCCGGATGCCGACGGCCACCTGCGTGCCGACAGCCAGACCGGCGCGTTGAACGGCAAGGCGCCGGCTGCCGCCCAGCAGCGAAAGCCCGTCGAGCTCGACCGTGCCTTCGAGCATGTTCATCGCCGGCGCACCAACGAAGGTGGCAACGAAACGGCTGGCCGGACGGCTGTAGACCTCACCGGGCGTGCCGACCTGTTCGACACGTCCGCCATTCATCACCACCAGCCGGTCGGCCAGTGTCATCGCCTCGACCTGGTCATGCGTGACGAACACGGAGGTGGCGTTCAAGCGGCGATGCAATTTGCGGATCTCCGAGCGCATCTGGACCCGCAGTTTGGCGTCGAGGTTGGACAGCGGCTCATCGAACAGGAACACCTTGGGTTCGCGGATCATCGCGCGGCCCATGGCGACGCGCTGCCTCTGGCCGCCGGAAAGCGCCATCGGCTTGCGGTCGAGCAGATGTTCGAGCTCCAGCGTACGCGCAACCGCCTGGATGCGCTGCGTACGCTCGGCAGCCGGAACACCAGCTACCTTGAGCGAATAGCCGATGTTCTGCGCCACGCTCATATGCGGATAGAGCGCATAATTCTGGAACACCATGGCGCAGCCGCGCTCGCGCGGTTCCAGCTTGTTGACGACGGTGCCGTCGATCGCGATCGTGCCGCCGGAGATATCCTCCAGCCCGGCGATCATGCGAAGCAAAGTGGACTTGCCGCAGCCGGACGGCCCGAGGATGACGACGAACTCGCCCGACGTGATGTCGAGGTCGACGCCGTGCACGACCTGCGACTTGGCGTAGCTCTTCTTGACGTCGCGAATGGTGATGGAGGCCATTGGCCGTCTCCTTGTTACTTTTCGGTGGCGATCAGGCCGCGCACGAACCAGCGCTGCATGGCGACCACGACTATCAGCGGCGGCAGCATGACGATAAGCGTTCCGGCCATGGCGATGTTCCATTCCGGGATGCCGCCGACATTGGGGATAAGCTGCTTCAACTCGGTGACCGCTGTCGCATGCGACTGGTCGGTGGTGATGAGCAGCGGCCACAGATACTGGTTCCATGCCCATAGGAACATGATGGTTCCAAGCGCCGCCATGTTGTTGCGCGACAGCGGCAGCAGGATGTCGATGAAAAAGCGCAGGGCACCGGCGCCGTCCATGCGTGCGGCCTCGGTCAGCTCATCGGGAACCGTCAGGAAGAACTGCCGGTAGAGGAAGGTGCCGGTTGCCGTCGCGATCAGCGGCAGGATAAGTCCGGAATAGGAGTTGAGCAGCCCGAGGCTGAGCGAAACCTGCACGCCCGAGACTTTCTCGATGAGCCAGCTCAGACCAGTCAAATCCAGGATGGTCTGATAGGGCGACAGAACGTTGGCGACCACTGCATAGGTCGGCACGATGCGCACCTCCAGCGGCAGCATCAGAGTGACGAAGATCAGCCAGAAGATGAGGGTGCGACCGGGGTAGCGGAAATAGACGATCGAGAAGGCGGTGAGCGCCGAGATCATCACTTTGCCCGCCGCGACGCCGGCGGCCATGATGAAACTGTTCAGAAGCTTGGGGCCAAGGTCGGCGGTCGTCCAGGCCGTTTTGATGTTGAGCCAGAAGTCGCTGCCCGGCAGCAGCGACATCGGCACGTCGTTGACATCCTTGAGATTATGCGACGCGGCAATGGTGACGACCACGAACGGCGCGATGCAAAGCACGAAGCCGACGAACAGGATCACATGCGTGAAGAAATTGAGGAAAGGGGTGCGCTCTACCATATCAGCCTCACCTGTAGTGCACACGCTGCTCGATGAAGCGGAACTGGAAAATGGTCAGCACGATGATGAGCAGCATCAGGATGATGCTCTGCGCGGCGGCACCCGAGTAATCGAGCCCTTTGAAGCCGTCGGAATAGATCTTGTAGACCATCAGGTTGGTGGCGTTGGCCGGCCCGCCCGAGGTCATGATGTCGACGATGCCGAAGGAATCCTGGAAGCTTTCGGTGATGTTGATGACCAGCAGGAAGAAGATCGTCGGCGTGATCAACGGGAACTGGATGTCCCGGAAACGCCCCATGACGCCCGAGCCGTCCATCGCCGCCGCCTCGATCAGCGAACGCGGAATGGCTTGAAACGCGGCGAGGAAGAAGATGAAATTATAGCCGACATATTTCCAGGAGAAGGCGATGATGATCGAGGCCATGGCGTCGGCGCCATCAAGGCCAGGGTCCCAGAAGCCGGGCCAGACCTGGTTGACGACGGCCATGAAGCCCGCTTCCGGCGCCAGGATGAATCGGAACGCCATTGCCAGCGCCGGAGCGGCGATGCCGTAGGGCCAGATCAGCACCACGCGATAGAAGCGCGAGCCGGCGAGCTGCCGGTCGGTCAGCGCCGCGAGCACGAGCGCGATGAACATCGCAAGCCCGGTGCTGATCCCGGCAAAGACCAGGCTGGCGGTGATCGAGTTCCAGTAATCGGCGTTAGACAGGATCGAGCGGAAATTGTCGAGCCCGACCCAGATGTTGCCGCCGCCCCAGGGCTGTTGCAGCGTTAGCGACCAGTAGACCGCCTGACCGGCCGGCCAGTAGAAGAACGTGAAGATCAAGAGGAGCTGCGGCACCGCGAAAAGGATGCCGATTGTCCAACTGCTGAAGGTAACGCGTTTTTCCATCGGTCCGCCGACGCCGCTTAACAGCTAGCTTAGAGCAAAGGGAGACTAGTCTACGAAATGGCCGCCCGTCGACCCAAGCATGATCCCGAAAGTGGAAACGGTTTTCGGAAGAGATCATGCCTGGACAAGACCGGCGGGCGGCCGCGTAGATGCGAGATCAGGGCAGGGTCTTGCCCGGATAGGTCTGCTGGAAGCGGTCGAGGATGGCATCGCCATTCTTGACCAGCGTGTCGAGGCCTTCCTGGACGCTGACCTTGTTGGCGAAGATCGCCTGTATCTGCGTGCCGAACTCGGCGCGGATCTGGGTGAAATTGCCCAACCGGATACCGCGGGTGATTTCGGTCGGCTCGGACGCGGTCAGGCTGGCGATCGCGGTTTCACGGCCCTTGAAGGGCGCCTTGTCGTAGAAGCCACTCGACTTCATGTAGTCGAAGCCCGACTTGGTCACCGGGATGTAGCCGGTGTTGGTCGACCAGAACAGTGCGGTCTTGGGATCGTGGATGAAGTTGAGGAACGCGGCCGCGCCCTTGTATTCCGCGTCCGACTTGCCCGAGAGCACCCACAGCGAAGCGCCGCCGACCAGCGAATTCTTGCGCTGGGTGCCGGCGTAGGCAGGCAGTTCGGCGACATCCCAGTTCATGCCTTCCTTCTGGGTCTTGCCGACGGTGCCGTGGTCGCCGACCGAGGTCATGATGACCTGGCAGGTGCCCGAGGCGAAAGCCTGGACCATGTCCTGGCCGAGGTCCTTCGACTTGATCTTGATCAGGCCGGTGTCATACCACTTCTTGAGGTCGGTGACGTACTGGACGAACTTGGTCTTGTTGACCTCCAGACGCGCGTCGAGGCCGTCATAGCCGTTGTTCTTGGTGGCGATCGGCTGGTTGTGGATGGCCGAGAACTGCTCCATCAGCTGCCAGCTTTCATTGGCCGAGATGTTGATAGCCATCGGGCATTCGTAGCCGGCGTCCTTCATTGCCTGCAGGTCGGCGCCGACATCTTCCCAGGTCTTCGGCGCTTCGGTCTTGCCGATCTTGGCGAAGGCGTCCTTGTTCCAGTACAGCAGCGCCGTCGAGGAATTGAACGGGAACGACAGCATCTCGCCCTTCGACGTTGCGTAGTAGCGCGCGATGCCGGGGAAATAGTCGGCGTAGTCGATCTTGTAGCCATTTTCTTCCATCAGCTTGTCGGCCGGCTTGTAGGCGCCCGACAGCATCATCGTGGCGGTGCCGACATCATAGACCTGGACGATGGCGGGCTGTTTGCCGGCGCGGAAGGCGGCGATGGTGTTCTGCAGCGTGGCGTCGTAGTTGCCCTGGCTGGTGCAGACGACTTCATAGTCGGACTGCGAGGCGTTGAAGTTCTTGCACAGCGTGTCGACGACACGTGCGAGGTCGCCTGAAAGGCCGAACCAGAAATCGAACTTGGTGGGCGCGGCGGCCGCTGGCAGCGCCATGGAAACGCTGATTGCGCCGGCGGCAAGAGCCGCCAGGCCATTTTTGATCATCGACATGAATCTCATTCCCTGTTGAGTGGCTCGTTTCAAGGATCGTTGCGCAGGTCCCGGGCCGTCTCATAGAGAAAGTATGTGACAGTTCTGCTGTGCCTTTTCAGGCCTGTGGACAGCCAATCTCTCCTCCCTCGACGGCTTGCGCCGGCATGAAATGAAAACGTCATATCGGCGCCCTAGGTACCTAGGGCGTCGAAAACTGGCGTAAAGGCCCACGTCGTTAACCGGCTAAAAATGGATAGACGAAATGCTTGTCTCGCAGCTCACACATGTGCCGATCGCCGACCGCGAGGCCATGCGCGAGGGGCCGCGTGATAGCGCCACTCATCTGCGCCTCGCTGCCGCCATTCCCGCACTGGGTCAGATCGAGATCGGCGGCAGGGCCTCGCGCGAAAGCGCCGGCGACACGCTCACCGTCGTGGCCTGGAACGTCGAGCGGCTCCGCCACGCCGACGCCGTCGCGGCGACGCTTATCGGCCAGTCTCCCGACGTTGTGCTGCTGTCCGAGGTCGATGAAGGCATGGCGCGCTCCGGCAACGGCCATCCGCTGCGCGCCCTCGCCGACCGGCTCGGCCATGCCTTCGCCTATGGCGTCGAGTTCGTCGAGCTCGGCACAGGCAACGCGGCGGAACGGTCGGCAACCGGCGACACATCCAATGCCGAAGGTTTTCACGGCAATGCTGTCATCAGCGCGGTTCCACTGCTTCGTCCATTCCTGGTGCGTCTCGACGCCGCCGGCGGCTGGTTCCTGCCGGAGCGCGGTCAGCCACGTATCGGCGGACGCATGGCGATCGGTGGCCAGGTGCAGGTCGGCAACCGCCGGGTGACGGTGGTCTCGGTGCATCTCGAAAACCGCACCGATCCCGCCGGCCGCGCCGGCCAGACACGCCACCTCCTCGATGCCATCGACAAATATGATCCGCAGGCACCGGTGCTGCTCGGCGGCGACTTCAACACGCTGACGGCCAGCCATGAGGACCGCCACGACGATCCCCAGGCCTGGGCGGCCCGCATCGCCGCCGAGCCCAACCGGCTGATCGATGTCGAGCCGCACGAACCGCTGTTCGCGATCCTCGCCGCACGCGGGTACGACTGGAAGACCGCCAACAGGCTCGACCTGCCCACCCAACGACTCGAGGCTGGTGATCCCACTCCCATCGGCCACATCGACTGGTTCTTCACATGCGGCCTCGTCGCGAGCGCTCCCGCCATTCTTCCGGCCCTGCTGCCGGATGGCCGGCCGAGTTCCGATCACGAGGCACTCGTTGTAACGGTTCGCATCGCGTGACGGGCTGGAGTCTCTCAGATTCATGGACCTCGATCTGCGGTCGGTTGGCCGGCCCCTGCGCCACTTCCGGCCCTCTGAAACCGCATCCACCCGAACGACGGGCCGATCCCACGCGGCCGCGCCTCACCCGGTAAAGCATGTCAGGGTTGCAGCGTACTTAATCGATCCTTCAACCACCAAGGGGCTAATCAATGCTATTGCCTTGTTTATTCCCGATAGATCAGGTGAGAGAAGATGCTGACGGTCTACAATTGTATCGTCAATGAACACGATTTGAGACTGGTGGCACTCGCCGCTCTGATCTGTGGAATATCTTCCTTTTCTGCCGTCAACCTGCTTCACCATGTCGGCCGGTCGACAAACCGAAACCGGCTTGCCTGGTTGATGATTGCGGCGGCGTCGACCGGCTTCGGTATCTGGGCGACGCATTTCATCGCCATGCTTGCGTTCACGCCGGGTATACCAAACGCCTACAATCCGGAACTCTCCGTGCTCTCGCTTGCCGCCGCCGTTGTCCTGACAGCGGCCGGCATGTGGGTCGCCACGTTGCGCAACGGGCTCGACCACTATCTCGTCGGCGGCGCCATCCTGGGCGGTGGCATTGCCACCATGCACTACATCGGCATGGCGGCGTTCGAGGTGCAGGGCCGGATCGAATGGAACCCGCTGCTTGTGGCGGTCTCCTTGCTGGCAGGGGTAACGCTCGCCGCGCTGGCGCTTTTGGTTGTCCTGCGTCGCCCATCGCTGTCTGCGACACTGGGCGGCGCGGTGCTGCTGACGCTGGCGATCTGCACCTTGCATTTCATCGCGATGGGCGCGGTGTCGATCGTTCCGGATTCCTCGATCGAGATATCGCCATACACGATCGCGCCCACTTCGCAGGCCTTTGCCGTGGCGGCCGCCAGCCTGGTGATCCTTGTTCTCTCGGGCACCGCACTTTGGATCGATCTGCGCTTCCGCCGCCAGAAGCTCGAGGCCGACCGCATGCACGGTCTGGCCAATGCTGCCGTGGAGGGTCTGATCGTCTGCGACGGCAACCGCGTCATCAGCGCCAATGACAGCATGGCGAAGCTGACGGGCACGGCAACCGCGACGCGGAACGGGATGCAGCTTGGCGATCTCTTCGGGTCCGATATGCCCGGCTTCGGCGAGCAGCCGCAGGAGGCCGAATTGAGGGGCCACGACGGCGCGGGCATTCCCGTCGAGCTGATCGCCAGGAGCATCGACTACTGTGGCAAGCCTCACAACGTGATTGCGGTCCGCGACATTCGCGAGCGCAAGAAGGCGGAACAGGAAATCCTGCGCCTTGCGCATTTCGATCCCTTGACCGGCCTTGCCAATCGCCGCAGCTTTTCCGGCCGGCTCGAGATGGAAATCGACGCGATGGGTCGGGCCAGGAAAACCGGCCACCTGGCGCTTCTGCTGCTCGATCTCGACCGGTTCAAGGAGGTCAACGATCTCTACGGGCACGGCGCCGGCGACGCCATGCTGCAGAAGGTTGCGCAGTGCGTCACCGGCGTCCTTCGCCAAGGACAGATGGTTGCGCGGCTGGGCGGCGACGAATTCGCCATCATCGCCCCAAACCTGACCGACCCGTTGGAGGCCGGCCGCATCGCCAACGCCGTGCTGAACGCAATGCGCGAAGAAAACAGGCTCTCGGTCGGCGGTGGTCTCGTGTCGGCCAGCGTCGGCATTGCGCTATTTCCGTCGGATGCCGAAAACCAGGCCAGCCTGATAACCCACGCCGATACGGCACTCTACCGGGCCAAGACCGAAGGCAGGGACACATACCGCTATTTTGAGGCCTCGATGGGGGCCGAGGCGCGCGACAAGCGCGTGATGGAGCACGAACTCCGACAGGCTGTCGCGCGCAAGGAGTTCTACCTCGTCTACCAGCCGCAGAAGGAGATCAGCAGCGGAAAGATGGTCGGCTTCGAAGCCCTGATCCGTTGGCGGCATCCGACGCGCGGCGACGTGCCCCCGACCATATTCATCCCGATCGCCGAAGACAGTGGAGCCATTGGCCAGATTGGCGAATGGGTACTGACGGCGGCCTGCGAGGAAGCCGCCCGCTGGGAAAATCCGCTGACGGTGGCCGTCAACGTTTCCGCGGTGCAGCTTCACAATCCGAATTTCAGCCGCAAGGTCCACGAAACACTGCTGAATTCCGGTCTTGCGCCCGGCAGGCTGGAACTTGAGATCACCGAGACGGCGCTTGTGAAAGATATGCCGCGCGCGCTGGCGACCTTGCGGCAGGTCAAGGCGCTGGGCGTGCGGGTGGCCATGGACGATTTCGGAACCGGCTATTCCTCGCTCTCCAACCTTCGCGCCTTTCCCTTCGACAAGATCAAGATCGATGGCTCCTTCATCAAATCCGTCGACAAGAACGGCCAGGTCGCGGCGATCGTGCGCGCCGTACTGGGGCTCGGGCGCGGCCTCGGACTGCCGGTTCTGGCGGAGGGTGTCGAGACGCTCGGCGAGCTGAAATTCCTGGATGCCGAAGCCTGCGAGATCGGCCAGGGTTACTATATCGGCAGGCCTGGCCTGATCGAGGAGTTCGGCGAGCTGACCGGTGTCGACGCACCCCGCGTCAGCAACGACACGGCTGGCCAGCGCAACAGAAGCGTCCTGGCCTTCGCTCCCGCGCCTGCACTGAGTGTGGACAGAGCCTAGCTTTCGGGCTGGAGCGCGGCCTCGACCAGCCGCTTTGCGTCCGGGCCCGACCATTCGGCAGGGCCGTTCATGTGGGCGATCAGGCAGCCTTCACCGTCGATCAGCATGGTGGCGGGAAGGCCGAGCGCCAGGCCGCGCGTCTTGAGATCGTTGAACACAGCCATCGTCGAATCCCGGTAGTAGCCGAGCGTCTTGACGCCTGTCTCACTGAGGAACTTCTTCGGCTTCACATCGTCGCCGGCATCGACATTTACGGCGACCACCTGAAAGGCGTCGCTGCCCTTTTCCTTCTGCAGCGCATCGAGAGCCGGCATTTCGGCGCGGCACGGCGCGCACCATGTCGCCCACAGATTGAGCAGCACCGTCTTGCCGGCATGGTCGGCGAGCGTCATCGGCTTGCCGTCCGGCCCATTGAAGGCAAGGGTCTTCAACGATTGCGGCGGATCGGCCGGCAGCAGTGCAGCGACCTCGCCGGTGGCCGCGGCCGCCACCTTCCTGGCACGGTCGCCCTTGGCGGCGCAGGCGACATCGTCCTTGCTGTCGCCGAGAGCCAATTGGCGCTCGGCGTTGTTGCCAGACCGGCTCTCGCTGACATATACCGCGACCGCGCCGGCCAGCACGCCCGCCACCAAAGCGGCGAGGATCAGGCGCGGGGCCGGGAAGAATCTATTACCGTCTGCCATTTTCTCAAAACTGCTCCGAAGCACGGGTTATAGCCATGAGCGACAAGAAGACCAGCAACCAGATGTGGGGCGGACGTTTTGCCTCGGGTCCGGCCGCGATCATGGAAGCGATCAACGCGTCGATCTCGTTCGATCGCAAACTCTATGCGCAAGACATCCGGGGTTCGATCGCCCACAGCGAGATGCTGGCGCAAACGGGCATTATTTCGGCGGCCGATCAAGAAAAAATCGCTCACGGGCTGAACACGATTCTGAAAGAGATCAAGGCCGGCACATTCGAGTTCTCGACCCGGCTGGAAGACATCCACATGAATGTCGAGGCTCGCCTCGCCGACCTGATCGGACCGGCGGCCGGCCGCCTGCACACCGCCCGCTCGCGCAATGACCAGGTCGCGGTCGACCTGAGGCTGTGGGTCAAGGACGAGTGCCTCCGCGTCGCCGGGGCGTTGAAAGGGCTGATCGAGGCGCTTCTGGCACGGGCCGAGGAGCATGCGGCGACGGTGATGCCGGGCTTTACCCATATGCAGGCGGCGCAGCCGGTGACCTTCGGCCATCACTGCATGGCCTATGTCGAGATGTTTGCGCGTGACCTTTCGCGAGTTCGCGACGCGATCGAACGGATGGACGAGAGCCCGCTCGGTGCCGCGGCCCTTGCCGGCACCAGCTTCCCGATCGACCGCCACAGAACCGCCACGGCACTCGGCTTCCGCGAGCCGATGCGCAATTCGCTGGACAGCGTTTCGGATCGCGATTTCGCGCTGGAGTTCCTCGCCTTGGCGGCGATCTGCGCCACGCATTTGTCGCGGCTCGCCGAGGAGATCATCATCTGGTCGACGCCGCAATTCGGCTTCGTCAGGCTGTCGGACAGCTTTTCCACCGGCTCGTCGATCATGCCTCAGAAGAAGAACCCCGACGCCGCGGAATTGGTGCGCGGCAAGACTGGCCGCGTCACCGGCCATCTGGTCGGCCTGCTGACGGTGATGAAGGGCATGCCGCTGACCTATGGCAAGGACATGCAGGAAGACAAGGAATCGGTGTTCGATGCCGCCGAGACGCTCGACCTGATGCTGGCGGCGATGACTGGCATGGTCTCGGACATGACGATCAACGCAGCGGCGATGAAAAAGGCCGCCGGCTCGGGCTACGCGACCGCCACCGATCTTGCCGACTGGCTGGTGCGCACGCTCGGCTTGCCGTTCCGCGAGGCGCATCATGTCACCGGCCGGGCGGTGGCGCTGGCCGAAGACAAGAAAGTGGGGCTGGAGAAGCTTTCGCTGGAAGACCTGCAGTCGATCAATCCAGGCATCACGGCAGATATTTTTTCGGTGCTGGCGGTGCAGAACTCGGTGAAGAGCCGCACCAGTTTCGGTGGCACCGCGCCGTCGGAAGTCAGAAGGCAGATCCGCGGCTGGAAAAAGCGCATCGCCAAGGCATGATCCTGGATAGTGCGACCAGGAATATCCGGGGTGCAATGCTCTGAGAACTCAGCTAAAAGCGGCGGCTGGAAAAAGTTTCGGACGGATGGATCGATGACCGGAAGCAGGATTTTGGTGACGCTGACGCTGCTGGTGGCGATTGCGGCCGTCTCGGCCTGCGGCAGGAGGGGCGCTCTCGACTCGCCCTACGAAGCAGCCGTCCAGGCGCGCAAGGATGCCTCAAAGGCGCATCAGCCCGTGCCGCCCGAGCCGGAAAAACCGGTCAAGGACAAGAAGTTCTTCCTCGACCCGCTGATCTAGTGCCGATGACACCCGGGTGGTCTTTTTGAACCCGGTCTCATCGTGCTCCAACTTCCGGAACCACTCTCGTGAACCATTTCGACTACCGCGACGGCGTGCTGCATGCCGAGGACGTGGCGATCCCCGATATCGCCGCACAGGTCGGCACGCCATTCTACTGCTATTCGACAGCCACGCTGGCCAGACACTACAGGGTGTTTGCCCAGGCCTTTGCCGGGCTCGATGCGCTGGTCTGTTACGCCATGAAGGCCAATTCCAACCAGGCGGTGCTGCGGACGCTGGCCAGGCTCGGCGCCGGTGCCGACGTGGTGTCGGAAGGCGAATTGCGGCGGGCGCTGGCCGCCGGCATCCCGGCAAGCAAGATCCTGTTTTCAGGCGTCGGCAAGACCGCGCGCGAAATGGACTTTGCCCTCGCCGCCGGCATCCTTTGTTTCAATGTTGAATCCGAGCCGGAACTGGAACTGTTGTCGGCCCGTGCCGCCGCCCTTGGCAAGGTGGCGCCGATCTCGCTGCGCATCAATCCGGATGTCGACGCCAAGACGCACAAGAAGATCTCCACCGGCAAGGCCGAGAACAAGTTCGGCATCCCGTGGCAACGGGCGCGTCAGGTCTATGCCCGTGCTGCACAGCTGCCGGGCCTCAAGGTCACCGGCATCGACACCCATATCGGCAGCCAGATCACCGAGCTGCAGCCCTTCGACGACGCCTTCGCCCTGCTTGTCGATCTGGTCGGCGCGCTGCGCGCCGACGGCCATGCCATCGAGCATATCGATCTCGGCGGCGGCCTCGGCATACCCTACCGCGTCGACAACAACCCGCCGCCCTTGCCCGACGCCTATGCCCAGATCGTTAGAAAGCATGTCACCAAGCTCGGGCTCAAGGTGATGTTCGAACCCGGCCGGCTGATCGTCGGCAATGCCGGCATCCTCGTCTCGGAAGTGATCTTCGTGAAGGAAGGCGACGCCAAGAATTTCCTGGTCGTCGACGCCGCCATGAACGACCTGATCCGGCCGACGCTCTACGATGCCTTCCACGACATAAGGCCGGTGGTGCAGCCGCCGGCCGACACGCCGCGCATGATGGTCGATGTCGTCGGCCCGGTCTGCGAGACCGGCGACTATCTCGGCCTCGACCGTGACCTGCCCAGGCTGAAGGCTGGCGACCTGATTGCCGTTTCCACCGCCGGCGCCTATGGCGCGGTCCAGGCCGGCACCTACAACACCCGCCTGCTGGTGCCCGAGGTGCTGGTCGACGGCGACCGTTTCCACATCGTGCGCCCGCGCCGGACCTATGACGACCTGATCGGGCTGGATTCGGTACCCGACTGGCTAAGGTAGGCGCTGCTCCGTCCGAAATGCTCCGCCGGCGGCGCTACAGCCGGTTCTGGATGAGCGCCCTTGTGTCGGCGATCCTGTCCTCGTCGCGGCGGTAGAACGTCCATTGCTTGATGCGCTTGGCCCGCAGCAGGCCGGCCTGGGTGAGCACGCGCATGTGCTCGCTGAGCGTCGCCTGCGTGATGCCGAGCTTCTCGGCGATCAGCAGGGCGCAAACGCCGTCTTCGACCAGATCGCCATCGGCTTGGCGCGGGAAATGCGCGCGCGGGTCCTTCAGCCAGTCGAGAATCTGCAGCCTGCGTTCGTTGGCGATCGCCTTGAAGACATCAACCTCTTGCATTTAGCCATTTTGCCAAGTTACTAATTACTGTCAATCCCAAGGAGACGTCCATGAGCAACGGCAACACCGTCACACGCGAACGCATTGCCGCGATGGAACCGCGCATTCGGCCCTATGTGCGCCACACGCCGGTGCTGCGCGTCGACATGGCCGACTTCGACCGCCCACCGTTGACCGTCGACCTGAAGCTCGAATGCCTGCAGCATTCCGGTTCGTTCAAGGCGCGCGGCGCCTTCACAAACCTCCTGGAGCGAACGGTTCCCGAGGCCGGCGTGGTTGCCGCGTCGGGCGGCAACCACGGCGCCGCGGTCGCCTACGCCGCCATGCGGCTTGGCCACAAGGCGACCATCTTCGTTCCCGAGGTGAGCCCGCCGGCCAAGCTGGAGCGGATCCGCTCCTACGGCGCTGAACTGATCGTCGGCGGCGCCCGCTACGCCGAGGCGCTGGCCGCCAGCGAACGTTTTGCCGAGGAAACCGGCGCCTTGCAGATTCATGCCTTCAACCAGGAGGAGACGTTGGTCGGCCAGGGCACGCTAGGCCTGGAAATTGAGAGCGACTTGCCTGAGATCGACACGCTGCTGGTCGCCGTCGGTGGCGGCGGCCTGATTGGCGGCATCGCCGCCTGGTTCGCCGGCCGCATCCGCATCATCGCCATCGAGCCGGAGGGGGCGCCAACGCTTTACCGCGCCTTCGAGGCCGGCCGCCCCGTCGACGCGCCGGCCGAGGGCATCGCCGCCGATTCGCTGGCACCCAAGCGCGTCGGCGAAATGATGTTCCCGATCGCCGAGGCCTTTGTCGAGCGTTCGATCCTGGTCAGCGACGACGACATCATCGCCGCCCAGAAGGCGCTGTGGAACCGGGTGCGCATCATCTCCGAACCCGGCGGCGCCGCGGCCTTCGCGGCGGTGCTGTCCGGACGGTATGCGCCGGAGCCCGGTGAAAGGATCGCCGTACTGGTCTGCGGTGCCAACGCGAACCCCGCCACGTTCTGACAGCAACCCGTCCGGCAGCTTCACGTTTTCTCAAACTGCCTCGCCTTTGCCGTGTTTGCTGGTATTCTTCGAGTCGTGAGGATCGGGCTATCCTGCCCGCCCATGGAAGGGCCGATGACGCAACGACCCACCTTCAGCAGCCATCGCGGCCTGGCCGGGCGCCTCGCCTTGAGCCGGCTGGCGACGCGGGTCTCGATGATGGTCGAGCGTGGCTGGCCGTTGCTGCTTCCGCTCGTCATCGTCGCCAGCCTGTTCCTCAGCGTCTCCTGGCTCGGCATCTTCTCGCGACTGCCGGACGTGGCGCGCATCGGCCTGCTCGCAGCATTCGGCGTGGCAGCACTTGCGGCACTCTATCCGCTGCGTTTCTTCCGCTTGCCGGGCGCCGCCGAAATCGACCGCAGGATCGAAGCGGCCAATCAATTGCTGCACACCCCGGTGCTGGTGCAGACCGAGCGGCCGAGCGGCCGGGAGAGCAGCTTCTCGCAGGCACTGTGGCGCGAACACCAGAAGCGCATGGCCGGAAAGCTCGACAGCCTTGGCGCCGATCTGCCGCGCACGCGCGTGCCGGAGCGCGACCGCTGGGGTCTGCGCGCGGTGGCCGCGCTTTTGCTGGTGACCGCCTTTGCCTTCTCCTTCGGACCGAGCGGCGGCAGGATTGTCGACGGATTCAGCGCCCATGGCGTCCACGATGCCATACCACCGCGCATCGACGCCTGGGTGACGCCGCCGGCCTATACCGGCAAGCCGCCGATTTTCCTGACCGCCGACGTCAACCAGGCGACGCCGACCTTCATCATTCCCGAAGGCAGCGACGTCTCGCTGCGCGTCACTGGCGGCTCGGGCGAGGAAACGCTCGCCTATGCCGACAAGAACGGCAATTCCCGCGCCATCGACCCGGCTGGCCCGCAGGCCGCCGCCACGGCCAAGCCGGCGGCAAGCCCGGTGACGCCATCCAAGGTGCGCCAGTTCACCGGCAAGCTGACCGGCGACGGCACCCTGACGCTGACGTCGGGCGAGGATCAGCTCGGCCGCTGGGCCTTCGCGGTCATGCCGGACAAGCCGCCGCAGATCCGTTTCGTCGGCGAGCCGAAGCGCGCCGCCAACGGCGCCTTCGAGCTCAACTACCAGATCGACGACGACTATGGCGCCGCCAATGCCAAGGCGGTTTTCGCGCTCGCCGATCCGCAGGCGCCCAATGCACATCCGCTCTATGGTCCGCCTGAAATGCCGCTGTCGCTGCCGCGTCGCGGCGGCAAGTCGAATGCCGCCCGGACGACGAAGGACCTGACCGAACATGTCTGGGCCGGCAGCAGCATCAAGCTGACGCTGGTCGCCACCGACGATGCCGGGCACACGGCGTCGAGCGAGACCAAGACGATGGTTATGCCGCAGCGGCCATTCGCCAACCCGCTGGCGCGCGCGGTGCTCGAGCAGCGCCGCCTGCTGGCCCTCGACGCCAACGCCAAGCCGCATGTGCTCGACCTGATGGACGCAATCACGCTGCGGCCCGAGGACACGTTCGACAACATGTCCCACTACCTCGCCATCATGAGCGCCCGCAGCCGGCTGAAGATGGCCATCAATGACGACCAGCTGCGCAGCGAGGTGTCCTATCTCTGGGAAATCGCGCTCGGCATCGAGGAAGGCAATCTCTCGGCCGCCGAAAAGCGGCTGCGCCAGGCGCAGCAGGCGCTGCAGGACGCCATCAAGAACGGCGCCAGCGACGCGGAAATCGAAAAGGCGATGAAGGAACTGCGCGAGGCGATGAACCAGTTCCTGCAGGAATTCGCCGAACGCGCCAAGCAGAATCCCAACGCGCCGCAGATGCAGCAGAACGGCCAGGAACTGCGCCAGAGCGATATCGACCGCATGATGGATCAGATCGAGAACTTGGCGAAGTCGGGCGATCGCGACAAGGCGCAGCAATTGCTGTCGCAACTGCAGGATATGATGAACAATCTCCAGGCCGGCCGTCAGCAGCAAGGCGGCCAGCAGGACAGCGAGATGCGCCAGCAGATGGACAAGCTCGGCGAAATCCTGCGGCGCCAGCAGGAGATGATGAACGACACCTTCCGCATGGACCAGATGCAGCGCGGCGAGCGCCAGCGCGGGCAGAACCGCGAAGAGCAGCTCGGCCAGGACGGTGAGCAAGGTCAGTCGGGCGAAAACGGCAAGCCCGGCGAGGATGGCCAGCAGAAGCCGATGACACCGCAGGAATTCGCCGATGCGCTGAAGCAGCTGCAGCAGGGCCAGGGCCAGCTGAAAAGCGACCTCGAGCAGCTGAAGAAGGGGCTCGAAGGCATGGGCATGGAGCCCAATGAGGGATTTGGCGAGGCCGGCAAATCCATGGGCAATGCCGAACAGGCGCTCGGCGAAGGCGACGGCGATCAGGCGGTCGGCCACCAGGGCCGGGCGCTGGAAGCGCTGCGCAAGGGCGCCAAGGACATGATGAAGCAGATGCAGGCCATGCAGGGCGATCAGGGCGGCAGCGAGGAAGGTGGCCGCCAGCAGAACGCCGACCGTGACCCGCTGGGCCGTCCGCGCGCCAGCCAGGGCCCTGATTTCGGCGATTCGGTGAAAGTGCCCGACGAGATCGACGTGCAGCGCGCCCGCCAGATTCTGGAAGCGATCCGCAAGCGGCTCGGCAATGTGCTCAGCCCCGACATCGAACGCAGCTATCTGGAACGGCTGCTCGAGCTGAAATAGGGATCGCCGCTCCGCTTCCAACCTCACCCGAAGACACTCGAACGGTTGCAACACCATGCCGAAACTTGGCACCGTCACGCCCATCCTGCGCATCTTCGACATTGCCAAAGCACGTGAATTCTATGTCGACTTCCTTGGTTTCGAGGTGCAATGGGGGCATCGCTTCGACGACAACGCGCCGCTCTACATGGCGGTCGGCCGCGACGGCTGCGTGCTGCATCTGAGCGAACATCACGGCGACGGCGCACCTGGCATTGCCGTGCGCATCAAGGTCGAGGATATCGCGGCACTTCATCGCGAGCTGATCGGCAAAAATTACCGCTTCGCCAGGCCGGGTCTGGAGGAGACGCCGTGGAAATCCCACGAAATATCGGTCGCCGATCCGTTCGGCAACCGGCTGCATTTCTACGAGGAAGCGGCCGCTTAAGTCTTTGTTTTGTGCATGTCGTTATCCCAAGACCGCTGCACACGTTGGACGACAGGCACTAAATCTGCCTGTTGACGAACGCCTCGCGGATTGCCTCTTGCATGCCGTCGATCGCCTCGCCGGAGGCATTCGGGTTGCGATGCATCACCACATTCGAGGAATCGATATCGCCGAACCCGTCCGCCGACGTCAGTTCGCGACAGCCGGCCGGAATGTTGCTGCGCGAGATCGGCGCGATCGCCAGCCCGGAGGTGACGGCGAGCTTTAGGCCGCCAGTCGTGTCACTGGTATAGGCGACGCGATAGGCAAGACCGCGCTGCTCCAGTGATTTGACGGCAAAATCCTTGCACCAGCCGGCCCGGTTGTAGAGCGCGATCGGCACCGGCCGCTCCTCATGCATGTGGTGCAGGGTCGATGTCACCCATACGGTCGGATCGTGCATCAGCACTTCGCCGCCTGACGGATCCTGCCATTCGAAGACCACGCACAGATCGAGTTCGCCGGCGGCGAGCGCTGCCATCTGCGCCCCCGAATGCGCATAGCGCACGGTGACCTCGACCTGTGTGTGGCGCTTCGAAAAAGCACCGAGCGCGCGCGACAGGATGGCGTGGCCATATTCCTCCGGAATGCCGATGCGCACCGGCCCGCCAAGCGGTGCCGCCGCCATCGACGCCGCCGTCTCGTCGAGCAGCGAAACGATCCGGCGAGCGTTGACGATGAGTTCGCCGCCGCGCCGCGTCAACACGACGCCGCGCGAACCGCGCTCGAACAGGCTATCGCCGATCAGGTCCTCGAGCTTCTTCATCTGCATCGACACCGCCGACTGGGTGCGGCCGGCCTGCTCCGCCGCCCTGGTGAAATTGCCGGCTTCGGCAATAGCCACGAAGGTGCGCAGAAGGTCGCTGTCGAGGGTCGGTCGCATGAAATCCGCCATAAGGAATTTTGATCACTGATATCATTCCAATTCGTTTGCAACATGTCAAACGCCGAACGATAGTCGCCTCACCCATTGGATATGCGGCTGCGAAATCGGCCGCGGACCAATTCGAAGAGTCCTCACTCATGCCCGCTGCCCGAAACGGTGGCGGGTTCTTTTTCGCTTGCAGGGAGCCCCGAAGGCACATGCAGAACCGGATGGTCCTTGGCATCCTGAGCCTGTGCCTTGGCGTGCTGGTCTTCTCGCTGCAGGACCCGCTCGTCAAAGCCGTGTCGAGCGGCTATCCGGTGACCGAGGTGATGGCGATCCGCTCGATCGTCGCCTTGCCGATCCTGATTGTTCTCGTCCATGTCGATGTCGGCTTGCCGGCGATCCTGTCGAGGCGATGCGGCATGCTGACGATGCGCGCCTTCATCCAGTTCACCTCCTATACGGTGTACTATCTGGCTATCGCCGCCTTGCCGCTGGCCGACGCCGTGGCGCTCTATTTCATGGCGCCGCTGTTCATCATGGTGCTGGCCGGGCCTTATCTTGGCGAGCGCGTCTCCTGGCAGACGCTGGCGACCGTGCTGATCGGGCTGTTCGGCGTCCTCGTGATGCTGCGCCCGGGCGCCGGTCTGTTCGACTGGGCGGCGCTGCTGTCGCTGGGCTCGGCGGCGCTCTACGGCTTTTCGCAGTTGATGGCCCGCAAGATCGGCGATACCGAATCGTCCACCGTCATGGCCTTCTATCAGAACGGCGCCTATCTGGTCGGCGCGGCCGTGGTTGCAGGCACGTTTCACCTGGCCGGCATCACCCACGCCGTCCACCCGAGCCTCGAATTCCTGGTGCGGCCCTGGCTCTCGCCGACATTGCCTGATTTTCTCAAGATGGCGGCCTGCGGTTTCGTCGCCTCCGCCGGCATGGTCCTGCTGTCGCAGGCCTACCGGATGGCACCGGCCAACCGCGTTGCCACCTTCGAATACACCGGCATCCTGTGGTCGCCGCTATGGGGCTTCCTGTTCTTCGCCGAGGTGCCACGGTCGACGACGGTGATCGGCGCTGGCCTGATCATCGGCGCCGGCCTGCTCGCACTGAACTCCGAACGCCGCAAGAGCATGACGCCCGTACTTGCCGCCACCGATCCGGCCTGATCAGGCGAAGCAGATCAGCGCCCGTTCGACGCGGGAGCGGATTTCGGCCAGCGTAAACGGCTTCTGCACGACATCGAGGATAACCCCGTTCAACTCCTCGGCGCGCTCGCGCTGGTCGGCATAGCCGGTCATCAGCATGATCTTCATCGACGGGAAAAGGGCTGCCGCCGCAATCGCCATCTCGATGCCGTCCATCTCCGGCATCCGGATGTCGGAGACGACGAGATCATAGCCGCCATTTGCGGCTCGGATCAGCGAAAGGCCTTGCGCGCCGTCCGCGGCGATATCGATTGTGTGTCCGGCGCGTTCAAGCCCGCGGGCGGCCAGGGTGCGAACGGACTCATCGTCCTCGACGATCAGAAGCTTTGCCATGGCCGCCATGTTTGGCTGCGAAAAGTTGACTTTTTCTGAAGGCGCCGGAGGCCAACAAGCCTTTTTGGAAGTCGCTTACACGTCGCCTTTGACGACGCCGACAAACGGCAATTCGCGAAAGGCATGCGCAACGTCCATGCCGTAGCCGACGACGAAATAGTCGGGACAGTCGAAGCCGACATAGTCGGCGTTGAGTGAGGTCTGGCGGCGCATGCGCTTGTCGAGCAGCACGGCGATGGCGCAGCTCTTGGCGCCGCGCGACAGCATCAGGTCGCGGGTGAAGCTCAGCGTCTTGCCTGATTCGAGAATGTCGTCGATCAACAGCACGTCGCGGCCGGCGACCTCATTGTCGATGTCGCGCAGCACCCTCACCTCGCCGCTGGTGGTGCCGGCGCCGTAGCTGGAAATGAAGATGAATTCGACCTCCGGCGACAGGCCGACATCATGCATGGCGCGGATGAGGTCGGCGGCGAAGATGAACGAGCCCTTCAGCACCGAAATCACCAGCAGATCATGGTAGTCGTGGCCGGCGATCTCCTTGGCGAGCTCCAGATTGCGCCGTGCGATCGCCGATGCCGAAAACAGGACCTCGATGTCCTTGCCGCGTACGTTTGGCATTGGTGGTCTTCCCCGGTGATCGCCTATTGGGCGAAAGTGACCAAAACGGTTCTTACGCCGTTCTTAGGCACGTCGAGCCGGCTGGCAAAGCCGAATCTTTCGCCCGACGCCAGCGAACGACCGGATGTTCCCAACGAATAGCGGGTCGTGCGCCCGTCATTGCCGGTCACCCGGATTTCGAGCGGCGGCAGCGGCGCCGGTTTCGCGCCGTCATTGGCGGCCTCGCCATCGACGAACAGCACGGGGTTCGGTCCGGAGGCATCGACGCGTGACGTGACGCCTGAAATGCTCAGCGCCGACGCCTGCGCACTGGACAGGAACGGCGCCTGGCGCACCAGCGCATGCCCTCCGGAGACCCAGAAAGCGGCGAACGCGGCACCAATGCCGGCGATCCAGAAGATCGGCCCGCCGCGTGAAGCCGGTGGCCGCTCCGCCGGGGCCTCGGGCTTGCGCAGCATGTCCATGCCCTCGATGGGCGGCGTGACGATCGCGCGTGGCAGCGGCGAAACGCTTTCCGCGGCGGGGACAAGGCGCGGCATCACCACATAGTCGGCATCGACGATGTCAGCCGCTGGAGCGCGCATGAACCAGTCCGTTGCGGCAATTGCCGCCGGATCGGTCATGATTTCGCCGGAAACCGGGCGCGCGGTTCTATCATCAGCCATCATGGCCCCAGCATTGCAGCACGTGTTCGCTTTTCGTTTCTTTTGCGTAAACACAAATGGTTAACGCTTCCCCACCGGAGCCCTCGTGAAGAGCCGAAAAAGCCCAAGAATTAACCGCCGGTTAACCATGCCGGCCGATGGTCATTACCCAGAACAGGCTGGCTCGCTGCCGCCGCGAATTTCAGGTCGCCGAAATTGATTCGCTTCGAAAATGTCGGCCTCCGCTATGGCATGGGTCCGGAAATCCTCCGTGACATCTCCCTGCACATTCCGGAGCGCTCCTTCCAGTTCCTGAGCGGGCCTTCGGGTGCCGGCAAGACGACGTTGCTGCGCCTGCTGTTCATGTCGTTGAAGCCGACGCGCGGGCTGATCACCATTTTCGGCAAGGACCGCTCGCGCATCTCGCGCGCCGAACTGCCGCATTTGAGGCGTCGTATCGGTGTGGTGTTCCAGGACTTTCGCTTGCTCGACCATATGACCACCTACGAGAACGTGGCCTTGCCGCTGCGCGTGCGCGGGCGCGAGGAGGCGAGTTACCGCACCGATGTCACCGAGCTGTTGAAATGGGTCGGGCTGGGCGAGCGCATGCATGTGCTGCCGCCAGTTCTGTCCGGCGGCGAGAAGCAGCGTGCGGCGATCGCCCGTGCGCTGATCGAGCAGCCGGAGATCCTGCTGGCCGACGAGCCGACCGGCAATGTCGATCCGCCGCTGGCGCGACGCCTGCTGCGGCTGTTTATCGAGCTCAATCGTCTCGGCACCGCCGTGGTGATCGCGACCCATGACCTTGGCCTGATGGAACAGGTCGACGCGCGCCGCATGATCCTGGCCGGCGGAAGGTTGGACATCTATGACTGAGCTGTCCGCCGAACATCTTGAACAGCAGGAGCAGGACGCCGAGGCGGCCGAGGCGAGGCCGCGTGCCCAGCGCAGGATGGCGCCGATCGTGCCGGCGCAGAACATCGCCGGCCGGGCGCTGGTGCTGGTCATCGCCATCATGACCTTCCTGTCCTGCCTGACCTTCGGCGCGGTAACGCTGGTGCGTGACACCGCCTCGGTCTGGGAGAACCAGATTTCGCGCGAGGCGACGATCCAGATCAAGCCGGTCGACGGCCTCGACATGGAGGCCGCCCTTGCCCGGGCCTCGCAGATGGCCAGCGAGTTTCCCGGCGTGAAGGCGACCCGGATCATCGATCGCGACGCGACGGCGAGGCTCCTGGAGCCGTGGCTGGGCTCCGGCCTCAACATCGACGAACTGCCGGTGCCGCGCCTGATCATCGTCACCATCGACGAGAGCAGCCCGCCCGATTTCGCCGCCATGCGCGCCGCGATCACGCCGAAATTGCCTAGCGCATCGCTCGACGATCACCGCACCTGGGTCGACCGGCTGGTGGCCATGGCCCGCACCACGGTGACCATCGGCATCGCCGTGCTGGCGCTGATGCTGTCGGCGACCGTGCTGACCGTGGTGTTCGCGACGCGCGGCGCCATGGCCGGCAATGGCCACATCATCGAAGTGCTGCATTTCGTCGGTGCCGAGGCGCGCTTCATCGCGCGCGAATTCCGCCGGCATTTCCTGGTCACCGGCATGAAGGGTGCCGCCGCCGGCGGAGCCGCGGCAGTGCTCGTGTTCATCGTCTTTTCCTGGTGGTCGTCGCGCAACATGGCGACGCCGCAGGCCGACCAGGCGACCGCGCTGTTCGGCAATTTCGCCATCGGTTCGGCGGGCTATCTCGGTGTCGTTCTCATGGTGCTGGTGATCGGCGGGCTGACGGCGGCAACCTCGCACGCCACTGTCGTCGCCTATCTCAGCGACATCGAGGTCCGCCAGCCGGATGCCGGCTAATTCACGTCGCTTGGAAGCAGAGACCAGTTCGGGACAATGACATCGATAGAAACAGGATGATCACGGATGGAGAATTGGCGTAACGCAAAGTGCGTCTTTCTACTACCCAAAGCCACATTTGGGGATTAACCATATGGCGATGGACGCGCGGCAAACGACCGGGACGGCTGGGCAGATGCCAGTGGTGGTTGCTCATTCGCGCGACCACGGCAAGGTCAGCCGCCTGAAAGCCGCTCTGCGCCTGTCCGCGCTTTCCCTGCTCATCCTCGCAACTCTGTTTGCCGGCGGCTTTGGCTGGTTCGCCAACAAGGTCAGCCACCTGACGACGCCCGCCAATCCGGCCAAGGCCGACGCAATCATCGTTTTGACCGGCGGCCAGTCCCGCCTTGACGCCGCCATGGATCTGCTGGCGTCGGGCAAGGGCGAGCGGCTGCTGATCAGCGGCGTGCATCCTTCCGCCAGCCGCCGCCAGCTGCAGGCGGCGATCGGTGGCGACAAGCGCTTGTTCTCCTGCTGCGTCGACATCGACCGCGCCGCGCTGGACACGATCGGCAATGCCGAGGAGAGCGCCAAATGGGTGGAGAGCCATGCCTACGGCACGGTGATCCTGGTCACCAACAACTATCATATGCCGCGCAGCCTGCTGGAAATGGGCCGGCTGCTGCATGGCGCCAAGCTCGAACCATATCCGGTGGTCAACACCAGCCTCGACAATGGCAGCTGGCTGACCAAGCCGCGCGCATTGCGCGTGCTGTTCACCGAATACAATAAATATCTGCTGGCGCTGGCGCGCGGCATCGTGCCGATGAAGCCGACGCCGGACGGCATCGCACTGGCCGAGACCGCGGCCGGCGGCTGAACCATCATTCCCCGGTGGCGGCGCCTGCCCCGGCTGCAGCGCCTGAAATCCCCTTGAGGCGCGCGATCTCCTGTTCGAGGCGCTCGATACGCCTGTCCCGTTCACCCAGCGCCGCTGCCACGTCAGCCGCCTCGAACCGCTGCGGAATATGTTGCGGGCAATTGGAGTCCCAGGCCGAGACCGTGAACAGGATGACCTGCTCGGGACGCGCCTTGTAGTTCTGCGGCATCAGCCTCGCCATCAGCTCGGCATCGTTCTCGACGACGCGGGCCGTGCCCCAGATCTTGATGCGTTGCCGGTGGGCATAGTCGATCAGGAACAGGAAGGCCTGCTGATTGTCGGCCAGGTTGCCCTGCGTGATGAACTGCCTGTTGCCGGCAAAATCCGCAAAGCCGATCGTGTGTTGATCCAGCACCTTGAGAAACCCGGCGGGTCCACCGCGATGCTGGATGTAGGGCTGGCCATCGCCATTGGCCGTCGACAGGAAGACACTGGTCTGCATCTCGATGAAGGCGGCAAGGTCGGGCATGATATCAGCCTGCCAGCCACCACGCTCCTCGACGCGGGCATAGGACTGGCGTGAGCCCTTGCGGGCCTGGATCGCCTTGACGGTCGGCGTGAAGGCGACGTCGCTGGTGAAAGCATGAGCATTCATGAAAGCCTCCTCGCCCGGACGATCCTAAAGCCCAAGCTCCGACAATGACGGGTGGTCGTCCGGGCGCCGGCCGAGCGGCCAGTGATATTTGCGATCCGCCGCGCCGATCGGCAGGTCGTTGATGCTGGCGATGCGCAGGCGCATCAGCCCGTGTTCGTCGAATTCCCAGTTCTCGTTACCATAGCTGCGGAACCATGAGCCGCTGTCGTCGTGCCATTCATAGGCGAAGCGCACGGCGATGCGGTTGCCGTGGAAGGCCCAAACCTCCTTGATCAGTCGGTAGTCCAGTTCGCGGCTCCATTTACGCGTCAGGAACGCCTGGATGGCATCGCGGCCGTGCAGGAATTCGGCGCGGTTGCGCCAGCGGCCATCAACTGTGTAGGCAAGCGCCACCCGGGCCGGATCGCGCGAATTCCAGGCATCCTCGGCCATGCGCGCCTTCTGCGCGGCGGTCTCGGCGGTAAATGGCGGCAGCGGTGGCCGGGCTTCGGACATGGGATTCCTCTGCGGGGGTGGAAGGTGAGGGCCAGCAACCTGACCCTCGCCGATTTCAGGCTGCGTCGCGGACGGAGACAACCGGAAAGTCGATCTCCGTCTTGGCAACTTCATTGATATAATTGGTCCACGTGTTCAAAGCGACGTGCTGGACGATCTCGATGATCTGAGCATCATCATAACCTGCAAGCCGGACGGCGCTGAGATCCTCTTCGCCGATATGGCCGCGATTGCGCGCAACCTTGGCGGCGAAGCGCACGGCTGCTGCTGCCTTGGGATCGGTGGATCCGCCGCCGCGGTTAGCGGTCATTTCGGCGTCGTCGAGCTTGGCAAGGTTCCTGCCGAGATAGGTATGAGCTGAAAGACAATAGTTGCAGCCATTGATCTCGGCGACCGCCAGCGCGATGCGCTCGCGCGTCGGCGCCGGCAAACGGCCCTTGGCAAGCGCTCCTGACATGCCGAGATAGCCTTCGAGTGCGGCCGGACTGTTGGCGACCATCCGAAACAGGTTCGGCACGACACCGAGTTGCTTCTCGACAGCGCGCAGCATGGGCTGCGCTGCGACGGGTGTGGCCGCTATGGATGCGGGTGTTGGGATACGGGGCATACGCTTTCCTTTGTGTGAACTGCCCGCTCGATATGCGCTCTTCCATCTTTTAGATGTAGATGGCATATCTGCAACTTATCCTTCCAATATTCGGAAGAAGCGATGGATCGCCTCGAGGCCATGTCCCTTTTCGTCGCCGCAGTGGAGGCCGGCAGCCTGTCCGCGGCAGGACGCCGCCTCGGCATTCCACTGGCGACGGTCAGTCGCAAGGTCTCGGATCTGGAAGGGCATCTGAAGACGCGCCTGCTCAACCGCTCGACGCGCCGGCTGGCATTGACCGACGCGGGACACTCGTATCTTGCCGCATGCCGGCGGATCCTGGATGAGGTGGGCGAGGCCGAGCGTGCGGCTGCGGGCGAATACAGCACCCCGACGGGCGAACTTATCATCACTGCGCCGCTTGTCTTCGGGCGCCTTCATGTGCTGCCGGTCGTCACTGCCTTCCTCGCCGCCTACCCGCAAGTCGATATCCGCCTGACGCTCGGGGACAGAGTAACCCAGCTGATCGAGGAGCATATCGATCTCGCCATCCGCATCGGCCGGCTTCCGGACTCCAGCATGGTCGCCATCCGCGTCGGCTCGATCCGGCAAGTCGTTTGCGCGAGCCCGGCCTATCTGGCCGAACACGGCACACCGAAGGCGCCGAAAGATCTGGGCGTACACAGCTGCATCACCTTCGAGGGACTAACCTCCCCCGCCGCCTGGACATTCGCTTCGGACAAGGCCGAATTTCGCGTTCCCGTCCGCTCGCGGCTTCAGGTCAATACCGCCGAGGCTGCCATCGATGCGGCGATTGCCGGCGTCGGGCCGACAAGGGTGCTGTCCTACCAGATCGATGATGCGCTGCGCGCGGACACGCTGCGCGTCCTGCTGCAGGAGTTCGAACCGGAACCGTGGCCGGTAAGTCTCGTACACACCGGCCAGGGCCTGCTGCCGCTGAAACTGCGCGCTTTTCTCGATTTCGCCGCACCGCGCCTGCGAGAACGGCTGGCTCAGTTGGTCTAGCTGAGCCGTGCCGTCCGGAGGAGGACCTTGGCTCATTGCCGGTCAGTGCGATCTGCGGCCATTGCGCCGTTTCCTTTTTCTCGGCGCTTGGTGTAACCAACGCCTACCTCCTCACCGGGCCTCCCCCTATGCTCTATGTCCGATCGCTGGCGTTCAATTTCGTCTTCTACGTCAATCTGATCGTCCAGATGATCCTCTGGACCCCCTATTATTTCCTGTCGCCCCGGCACCGCGCCTGGTTCGTGCCGAAGTTCTGGTCGCGCACCTCGATGTGGCTCTATGCCAAGATCGCCGGCACCAGCAACGACATCACCGGCCAGGAAAACCTGCCCGAAGGGTCTTTTATCCTGGCGCCCAAGCATCAATCGTTCTGGGACGCGATCGCCTTCTTCCCGTTCCTCCAGGATCCGCTCTACATCCTCAAGCGCGAGCTGACCTGGATTCCGTTCTTCGGCTGGTACATCATGAAGATGCGCATGATCCCGGTCGACCGCGGCAGCCGCTCGAAGGCGTTGAAGGCGGTGGTCGCCGCCACCAGGCAGGAAATGGCGCGCAACCCACGCCAGCTGATCATCTATCCCGAGGGGACGCGCCGCGCGCCCGGCGACGAGCCGGCCTACAAATACGGCATCGTCGAAATCTATTCGCAGCTTGGCGTTCCCGTGGTACCGGTCGCCCATGTCGCCGGTCTCTACTGGCCGCGCCGCAAATTCCTGCGCTACCCCGGCACGATCAAGGCGCGGTTCCTGCCGCCGATTCCCCCCGGACTGGGCAAGGACGAATTCATGGCGCGGCTGATCGGCGAAACCGAGGCTGCCTGTGACCAGCTTCTCATCGAGGCATCCCGCGCGCCCAACCCGCCGGCCTTGCCGTCGACAGCGGCGAAGCGGTTGCGGGAACTCGGCGCGAAAGCCTGAAAAGCTCCGAGCCGACACTCAGCCGAACACGGCCAGCGCGGTGGTCAACACCAGCGTTGCGGCAAAGACCAGATTGATGATCCGCGAAGCGGCCGGCCTGCGGAGGAACCGGGCGAAAGCCGCTCCCGCAACGAGCCACAAAGCGTGGATGGCGACGATCATCAGCGCGAGGACGGTCAGCTTGAGCCGCATGCCGATATCGGCGGCGCCTTGGCTCGACGAAGCGCCGGCGAACACGGCGGCGATCGCCACATAGGCTTTTGGGTTGGCGATAGCCAACAGGAACCCGGCCAGCCATGTTGGGCGCGAAGCCTCGGCCGCGCGCGCCGCCAATGGCGGAGCCGTGGCGATCTTGAACGCGAGATAGAGGATGTAGGCGCCGGACGCGAAAGCCAGCAGCGGCGCCAGCAGCGGCATCGACGTGAGCACCGCCATGACCCCGGTGGCCACGACCAGCAGCACGGCGACCGTGCCCAGCACGATCCCGCAGGTATAGCGCACGGAGTGGCGCAGGCCGAAGGCAGCACCGACGGCGGTGACGCTTATCGTTGCCGGTCCCGGGCTGCCCATCACCACGGTAGCGGCAAGCACCAGCGCGAACAGCTGGCGCCAAAGATCCGGCTGCGAAGGAAAAAGTTCGGCCATCTCACCCTCTGCCTTGCCTCGTGCGAAGGAACCGTATGGCAAGACAGTAGGGTGGTCTTGGACGTTCGTGAGCAGCGGCCGCCGGAAGCTTCAGCCGCTTGCCTTGTCGAGCTCGGCCATGTCGTCGGCGATCAATTTCAGCGACGCCGCCTTGATCAGGCTGTCCATCTGCTCACGCCTGGTGGCGCTGGCGATCGGCGCGGTGACGCCTGGCCGTGCGATAACCCAGGCAAGCGCTACCTCCGCCTGCTTGGCCGAATGCCTGGCCGACACCGCGTCGAGCGCCGCAAGGATGCGCGTGCCGCGCGCGTTGAGGTAGTCTTTCACACCGCCGCCACGCAGGCTTTGGCCGAGATCGGCCTCGCTGCGGTATTTGCCGCTGAGGAAGCCCTTGGCCAGGCTGAAATAGGTGATGACGCCGATATCCTCGGCCACGCACAGATCGCGCAACGGCCCGTCGAAGGAGGAGCGATCGTAGAGATTGTATTCCGGCTGCAGCACCTCGTAGCGCGGCAGGCTGCGCAGGCTCGCCACATCGAGTGCCGCGCGTAACTGGCCGGCGTCGAGGTTCGAGCAGCCGGCATAGCGGATCTTGCCCTTGGCGAGCAGCTTCTCGTAGGCGCCAAGGGTTTCCTCATAGGGCGTGGTCGGATCCGGCCAGTGCGACAGATAGAGGTCGATGACATCGGTCTGAAGCCGCTTCAGCGACGCGTCGACGGCCTTTTCGATATAGGCTGCGGACAAGTCCTTGTGGCCCTGCCCCATATCCGAGCCAACCTTGGTGACCACCACGACGTGATCGCGATTGCCACGGTCCTTCATCCACTTGCCGATGATGGTTTCCGATTCGCCGCCCTTGTGGCCTGGCACCCAGCGCGAATAGGCGTCCGCCGTGTCGATGGCGTTGAGACCGGCCCCGACGAAGCGGTCTAGCAGATCGAACGACGTTTTCTCGTCGGCGGTCCAGCCGAAGACATTGCCGCCCAGAACCAGCGGCGCGATGGAAAGGTCGGTGCGACCAAGGCGGCGTTTCTGCAAGGCGTATCTCCGGGATGATTGGGGGCCAGTGAATGCAGCCCTGGCTGAGGTTCGGGACCTAACCTAGGTCTTCCCTTATCGAGGTCAAAGGCCTGGCGGCCTTTTCCGCAGAGCCAGCGCTTCACAAAGGCGCTACCCGGCGCGCGACATCCTCCAGCCAGTGGTCGCTTATGCCCAGCGCCTCAAGGTGTTCCAGCGTGCTGATCACATAGTCCTCATTGTTGCCGGACTGGCCGACCGCGCCGCGCACCACGGCCGCTGCATGCGCCGCGTCGAGCGCGCCGGCGTATTGCTCGTGCTGGCGGTCGACGATGTAGGCCACGGCTTCGACCGTCCGGCCGCCGTCAAGGCGAATCTTGAGCGTCCGTTCGAGATAGACGTTGGTGACCAGCTCGCGCTCGCGCAGATAGGCGATGACCTCGTCGCGCAATTCGCCGGGCACGCGGAACGCCAAACCGACGCAGGAGCCACCACGGTCAAGACCGAGCACCAGCCCCGGCCGCTGACGCGTGCCGCGATGCACGAAGGAATAGACGCACAGCGAGCGCCGGTAGCCGTGCAGGCGGGCGCGCTGTGTCTCGACATGCGCGAAACCCGGCCGCCAGATCAGCGACCCATAGCCAAACACCCAAAAATCGCCCATATCGCCGCGCCTGATTGTAAAGAATGGCAGCACCACACCGGAATCGGTGTTTTTTCCGTCCGCCTCTGTCTACTTGTTGTTGTCGGAATCGCGAGTCCGCCTACAACACCCATGCGTTAACGAGAGCCAAAGCATGACGTCAAGTGACGAACGCCAACCGAAGCGCCGACGCCTCCTGTTCTGGCTTGCCGCGTTCATTGTCGTGCTGTTCGCCATTTACAGCGCTGGCTGGTTCTACCTAGCTGACCGGGTCCGAAGTGAAGCCGACAAGGCGATTGCCTCGCTCAACAAGAGTGGCGTCGAGGCCGGCTGTGCCAATCTCCAAGTCAGCGGCTATCCGCTGAGCTTTGCCGTCTCCTGCGACAATCTCGCTTATGAGGACGATGCCAGGAACATCGCCGCCTCGGCCGGCAGCTTCAATGCCATCGCCCAGATCATCCAGCCGCTGTCGCCGGTGGCCGATCTGCGCGGTCCGCTCAGGACCTCCGTTCCAGGCATGATGCCGCTGTGGATCGACTGGGACAATCTGCAAGCCAACGTCAAACTGTCATGGCCTCTGCCACGGCGGATTTCACTGAAGGCCGAGGGTCTGTCCGGCCAAACCGATCCGGCTGATGACACCGATCCGGTCGAACTGTTCAGTGCCGGCAAGGCGGACAGCCAATTGCAGCCGAACGGTGAGGATATCAACTATCTCGGCAATTTCAGCGATCTCGAGATCGATGCCGAGGCGATCGGCGGACGGGTGCTGCCGGCGCTCGATGCCAGCGGCGACGTGACGCTGAAGAATGGCGTCGCGCTGATCGGCAGGCAAGTGAAGAGCCTGCGCGGCCAGGCGATCGAGATCCGCAACCTCGACCTGTCGTCAGGCACGGCGCGCGTCACCGTTTCCGGACCACTGTCGGTCGATGCCGAGGGTCTCATCGACGCCGACCTGACGATCACGCTGAAGGATCCGAAGGCCGTGGCGGCGATCCTCGGCGGTGCCATCCCCGAGCAAAAAACGCAGATCGAGCAGGGCTTTGCTGGCTTGGCGCTGCTCGGCAACCAGCCGTCGATGCCGCTCAAGGTGGTCAAGGGCAAGGCCTCGCTCGGCTTCATTCCGCTGGGCAAGATCAAGCCGGTGGAATAGCGCATCGATGGCAAAAACCGTGAGACTGCTGAGTGTCGGCGCGCTGACGCTGGATACGATCCTGCGTGTCGAGACGCTACCCGGCCACCAAGGCAAGTTCATCGCCTCCGACGGAGTCCAGATCGCCTCGGGCATGGCGACGAGCGCGGCCTGCGCTGCACATCGCCTGGGCGCCGACGTATCGCTGTGGGCGAGCGCGGGTGACGATTCCGTCGGCGATCAACTGATCGCCGGAATCGAGGCGGAAGGCATCGATTGCAGCTTCGTGCGCCGCGTCAACGGCGCCCGCTCTGCGCTGGCCTCGATCCTTGTCGACACGCATGGCGAGCGCATCATCGTGCCCTTCTACGACAGTCAAGCTCAAGCCGATCCCGAGGCGCTACCGGTCGCCGACCTCTCCGCATTCGATGCCGTGCTGGCCGATGTCCGCTGGCCGGGTGCTGCAGCACTTGCCCTGGAGGCGGCGCACGCCATCGGCCGGCCGGCGATCCTCGATGCCGATACCGCGTCAAGGGACGTGCTGGAACTGCTGCTGCCGCTGGCATCCCATATCGTCGCTTCTGAACCGGCGGCGCGCATTCTGTGCGGTTTGGAACTGGATTCGCGCCAGGCGTGTGAGGCACTTGCGCTGCGCGGCGATGCGTTTGTCGCGGTTACCGGCGGCGCGGCTGGCACCTGGTGGTTCGATCGCGCGACGGGATCATCGCGACATGTCGCGGCGCCGAAAATCAAGGCGGTCGACACGCTGGCCGCCGGCGATGTCTTTCACGGCGCCTTCGCCGTCGGGCTGGCGGAAGCCATGCCGGTCGAGCAGGCCTTGCGCTTTGCCAGTGCGGCCGCCGCGCTCAAATGCCTGCGCTTCGGCGGCAGGCTGGGCGCGCCGGACCGGGCCGAGACGCTGGCGATGATGAAAAGCCACTGGCCAGCAGGCTGAAGAACCGATCTATGCCTTCGCCGGGTGCTCGACCGCCTGACGGCCGAAATCGGGGACGTCGATGTCCTGGCCGGCCTCGATGATCGAGCGGCGCACAGCGCGGGTGCGGGTGAACAGGTCGAACAGCTTTTCGCCGTCGCCCCAGCGGATCGCCCGCTGCAGCGACGCCAGATCTTCCGAGAACCGCGCCAGCATTTCAAGAATGGCGTCCTTGTTGTGCAGGCAGACGTCGCGCCACATGGTCGGATCCGAGGCGGCGAGACGGGTGAAATCGCGAAAACCTGAAGCCGAATATTTGATCACTTCGGACTTTGTCACCGACTGCAGATCGTCGGCGGTGCCGACGATGTTGTAGGCGATGATATGCGGCAGGTGCGAGACGATGGCCAGCGTCATGTCGTGATGCTGCGGGTCCATGGTGTCGATGTTGGCGCCGCAACGGCGCCAGAATTCCGACAGCCTCTCCAGCGCATCCGGGTCGGTGTCGGGCAGCGGGGTGAAGATGCACCAGCGATTGTCGAACAGGTCGGCGAAACCGGCATCGGGGCCGGATTTTTCCGTGCCCGCCAGGGGGTGGCCCGGAATGAAATGCACGCCATCAGGCACATAGGGCTGCATCTGCGCAATCACCGATGCCTTGGTCGAGCCGACATCGGTGAGGATCGCACCCTGCTTCAGTGCCGGCGCGATTTCCTCGGCCACAGCGCCCGACGAGCCGACCGGCACCGAGACGATGACCAGATCGGCATCGCGGACCGCTTCCTTCGCATCAGTGGAGTAGGAGGAGCCGAGCCCAAGCTCTTGCGCCCGCGCCAATGTCGCGGCACTGCGGGTCGAGATGGCGACGTGACGGGCGAGGCCCTCGCGACGGATGACGCGGGCCAGTGACGAGCCGATCAGGCCGATGCCGACCAGCGCGATCTTTTCAAACATCGGTGATGTCATGGTGTTCTAGCTTTTCAGGAATGTCGTGAGAGCAGCGACAACGCCGCGATTGGCCTCTTCGGTGCCGACGGTCATGCGCAGTGCGTTGGGAAAGCCGTAGCCGGAAACGCGCCGCAGGATATAGCCCCGCGCCGTCAGATAATCGTCCGCCGCGGCAGCCGAATGGTTCTGGTCGTCGGGAAAATGGATCAGGATGAAATTGCCGACGCTTGGCGTCACCCGCAGCCCGAGCTTGCCAAACTCCCCGTTCAGCCATGTGAGCCAGGTTTCGTTGTGCATCACGCTGCGTTGGACGTGGTCGCGGTCACGGATAGCGGCGATGCCGGCCTCGATCGCCGTCGCATTGACGTTGAAAGGGCCACGCACACGATTGATGGCGTCGACGATGTGCATTGGAGCGTACATCCAGCCTATCCGCGCCCCGCCCAGGCCAATCTTGGAGAAGGTGCGGGTCATCACCACGTTCTCGGCGCCGCCGACCAGTTCGATGCCGGCTTCATAGTCGTTGCGGCGGACATATTCGGCGTAAGCCGCGTCGAGCACCAGAAGCACATTTCTAGGCAGGCCGGCATGCAGGCGGCGCACTTCCTGGAACGGCACATAGGTGCCGGTCGGGTTGTTGGGATTGGCAAGGAATATGATTTTCGTGCGCGGCGTGACGGCGGCCAGCATCGCATCGATGTCGGCACGCTCATCGGTCTCCTTGACCGCGACCGGAGTTGCGCCGGCCGACTGGATGTAGATCTTGTAGACCATGAAGGCGTGTTCGGTGAAAATCGCCTCGTCGCCGGGAGCGAGATAGGTCTGCGCCAGAAGGCCGAGAATTTCGTCGGAGCCGTTGGAACAGATGATGTTCTGCGCGTTGAGACCATGCACCTCGGCGATCGCCTCACGCAGCCGCCTGGCGGTGCCATCGGGATAGACGTCGAGCTTCGCAGCAATCTCCCGCGCGGCCTCGATCGCCTTCGGCGACGGACCCAGCGGGTTCTCGTTCGACGACAGCTTGTAGACCTTGGCGACGCCGGCGGGCGCCGTGCTCTTGCCCGGCACATAGGCGTCGATGTCCATGATGCCCGCGCGCGGGGTTGGACGTGCCTTGTCCGGTGTCTGGCTCATGTTGCAAAATCCGTCGAGAACGCTTCCGTCTGGAAGCCGCAGCGGAAATACAAGCCACGGCCCGCAATGTCGAGAGGTGGCAGCCTCCGGACCGCGGCTGGCGGTTGACGCCGGCGCCCCACAGTCCTAGAAGAGGTGCGAAATTCCGTGGTGATTTGGCCGGTCGGCTTGCAGCCACGTTAAACAACTTGCTAAAGGGCCGTTTGCATCCTGTAACCGGCTTTGCGACGGCAATGCCGGTTTTTTGTTGTCCGCGCCGGCCGGACACCGCATCGGCATCGATTTTCGAAACGCACGGTGCGTGGATTCAAAGTGTGAGATGGATGCAATGGCCGCTCTGCGCGCTGGAAAAACCAACAACGAGGCTGATCAACCGTCGAGCCCGGTTCTGCGTTTTGGGCCCGACAAGCCGCTCAAACTCGATGCAGGCACGCTGCTGTCGCCGTTCCAGATCGCCTACCAGACCTACGGCACGCTGAACGACGCCCGTTCCAACGCCATCCTCGTCTGCCATGCGCTGACGGGCGACCAGCATGTCGGCAGCACCAATCCGGTGACCGGCAAGCCGGGCTGGTGGGAAGTGCTGATCGGCCCCGGCAAGATCATCGATACCAACCGTTTCTTCGTCATCTGCTCCAACGTCATCGGGGGCTGCCTGGGCTCGACCGGCCCGGCCTCGACCAATCCCGCCACCGGCAAGCCCTATGGGCTCGACCTGCCGATCATCACCATCCGCGACATGGTGCGCGCCCAGCAGATGCTGATCGACCATTTCGGCATCGAAAAACTGTTTTGCGTCCTCGGCGGCTCGATGGGCGGCATGCAGGTGCTGGAATGGGCGTCCAGCTATCCGGAGCGCGTCTTCTCGGCTCTGCCGATTGCCACCGGCGCGCGCCATTCCTCGCAGAACATCGCCTTCCATGAGGTCGGCCGGCAGGCCGTGATGGCGGATCCGGACTGGCATGGCGGCAAATATTTCGAGCACGGCAAGCGCCCGGAAAAGGGCTTGGCGGTGGCGCGCATGGCCGCCCACATCACCTATCTGTCGGAGGCTGCCCTGCATCGGAAGTTCGGCCGCAATCTGCAGGATCGCGAGGCGCTCACCTTCGGCTTCGACGCCGACTTCCAGATCGAGAGCTATCTGCGCCACCAGGGCATGACCTTCGTCGATCGCTTCGATGCCAATTCCTATCTCTACATGACGCGGTCGATGGATTATTTCGACCTTGCCGCCGACCATGGCGGCCGGCTGGCGGATGCGTTCGCCGGCACGAAAACCCGCTTCTGCCTGGTGTCCTTCACCTCGGACTGGCTGTTCCCGACCGAAGAGAGCCGCTCGATCGTTCATGCGCTCAACGCCGCCGGCGCGTCGGTATCTTTCGTCGAGATCGAGACAGATCGCGGCCACGACGCCTTCCTGCTCGACGAGCCGGAACTGTTTGCCGCCATCAATGGCTTCATCGGCTCCGCGGCACGGGCGCGAGGACTCGCATCATGAACGTCACCCGCAACCAGCGCGTCGACCTCGAAGTCGTCGCTAACCTCATCCCGCCACAGTCGCGCGTGCTCGACGTCGGTTCAGGCGATGGCTCGCTGCTCGAATTGCTGCAGGACACCAAGCAGGTCGACGGCCGCGGCCTTGAACTGTCGCAGCGTGGCGTCAACGAATGCGTGGCGCGCGGCTTGAGCGTCATCCAGGGCGATGCCGACAAGGATCTCGAGTTCTATCCCGACAAGGGCTTTGACTTCGTCGTCCTGTCGCAGACCCTGCAGGCCACCCGCAACCCGAAGCTGGTTCTCAAGGAACTGCTCAGGATCGGCAATCGCGCCATCGTGTCCTTCCCCAATTTCGGCCATTGGCGGGTCCGCATGTCGCTGTTCCTCAATGGCCGCATGCCGGTGACCACGGACCTGCCCTATTCCTGGTACGACACGCCCAACATCCATTTCTGCACCATCCGCGACTTCGTCAATCTGTGCGACGAGCTTGGCGCTACCGTGGAAAAAGCAACCGCGCTCGACGCCAATGGCCAGAAGATCGGCCTGTCGATGCCATGGTGGTTCTGGAACTTCTTCGGCCAGCAGGCGGTGTTCTTGCTGAAACGGTAATCCCGCCGCGCCATTGTCGACTTCACGCCTGGTCAAGGACATCCGTGGCCTTATGCGGATGCTCAACGCCATCAACGAAGATCACGTCGGCTTCCGAGTTGTCGGTCCGCAACGTCAGTATCGCCTGATAGGCGGCCGAGTTGTACCATCCGCGCACGTGTTGCCTGTCGGGAAATTCGATGATGATCAGGTGGCCCTGCCAATCGTTTTCGATGACCTCGACGTCGCCGCCATGGACCAGAAAACGACCGCCGAAAGGGGCCAGCGTGGCATCGATCTTCTGCAGATATTCGACGATCTGCGGACCCATCCGGGCTTGGCGCATATGGGCAACGGCGTAAGCAGTCATGACAGTACTCCCTCTGGGACCGAAGCCGACCAGCCGGCCTCGCGACGGCAATCTGCCCAAACACCGGCCGCGATGCGATTACGTCTGACGTAGTAGAATGCATTCGGATCATAGACGCGTCATTCATCGCAAGGGCGATTCGCAAGCATAGCGCGCGGCAATAGTGTTGCAGTTGAAGCGCTAGATACTGGAATTCGTCGTTTCACGCGCATTGAGCAGCATCCCGGTGGGGCGACAGGTACGTCTGTTTTTTGTAGCGTCGTGGCCAATACGGGGGATATGGAAGGGGGAGTCCGATCCATTTGACCGTCCTAAAGATCGAAAGACCTGGCAGGAAGCGTATTTTTTCGCTGGAAATGGCTGACGCAGTATGACCGGGAAGACAGAGCACGCTCCTCTCATCACGGTCATCACGCCGACTCACAACAGGCGTGAGGCGGTATTGCGCGCCGTGGAAAGTGTACTTTCCCAGAGCATGCCGAGGTTCGAGCATATTGTCGTCGACGATGGCTCGACGGACGGAACCGCGGCGGCACTGGCCGGCATTCGTGATCCGCGACTGATCTATGTCGGCGCGAAATGGCGAGGCGCCAATGCCGCCCGCAATGCAGGCATCGAGCGCGCGCGGGCACCCGTCGTGACGTTCCTCGATTCCGACGACGTCTATCTGCCGCACAGGCTCGAACGGACCCTGACCTGGTTCGATGCCAATCCGGCGCTCGAAGTGCTGATCAGCTCCTATGTCTCCCTGAAGGGCGGACGCGCCACCGATTGCATAAATCGCGATGCATTCCTAAACTCTGCCACGCTGGAGCGAACGCTGGTCGCGGAGACAATCTTGATCGCGGGATCGGCGATAACAGCGCGCCGCGAGGCGTTGCTGGCCATCGGCGGCTACGACAGCGACATCGCCCGGATGCAGGATCGGGAATTGCTGCTGCGCCTTGCCCGGCGCTTCGGCGCGCAATTGTCTCAGGACATCGACTGGACGAAGCACAATTCGGAGAATTCGATTTCGCGACGTCGCCACGGCTATGTCGAAGCCTATGCGAACCTGATGCGCAAACACCCGAATATTGCCCGCTCCTACCCGCATATCCCGCCCTACATGATCACGCGGCAGATCATTGCCGATGTTCTGAAGTGCCGAATCCCGGAAGCCTTCTCGGGCTATATGGCCAACCGCTCGTCGAAAGATCTCGGCTACTCGCTGCCCGAACTGATCAATGGCTATGTCTATGGCCGGCGCTGGCGCCGCGACCTTCACGAGGAGTTTCGCCAGAAGTTCGGCGTCCGTCCGGCCTGACCCTGTCACTACGACGAAGCTATCGGTCGAGCTCCGGAAAATACGGGTCCGAAAAAAACCGTCTGTCCCGCTCGCCTTTCAAGCAGTCGACAGGCGCAGCAGCGTCGACGGGGATGGCCGTCGCCTGAATGCCGCTCACTTCGAGGATCAGCTTGCGCCGGATGGCCGTAGAAAATTCGGCGGCAGCGTAAATCGGCAGCACAAAGGAACCAGGCCCTCCGGTCACGCACTGCGCATAGTACTGGTCGAGATGGCTGAAGGTTGGTGACGGATTGATCAGGATCGGCAGGCCGTTGATGACGATGCCTTTGGCGGTTGCCGCATCGCGCGTCGCGGTGACCGGCGGCCCGATATTGTTGGGACCATCGCCTGATATATCGATGACGCTGCGTTCGCCCTCGAAAGAAGTGCGATCGAAAATCTCGGTGCCGAAAGCCAGTGCACTGGAAATCGAAGTGCCGCGGAAGCTGCGGAACGGCCGGGCCGCGACCTTGTCGGCAAAGCTGTTGGCGCTCTCGGCGCTGTCGATGATTTGCCAGTCGATGATCGCGTCGTCGCGCACCGTGCCGGCCCATTCGAAATAGGCGAGCGCGATGCGGCCCGTCTTGCCGGCGCGGACAGCCTGGATGAAATCGGGATGCCGCAGCGCCTCGACATAACCGGCACGCTGCAGGGCAAACTCCTTCTCGTCCATCGACAACGAAATGTCGACCGCCAGCACCAGCTCGACATCGACCGCCAGCGCATCCGGCGGCGGGGCGGTCGGAGTAGCCTGGGCACAGGCAAGACAGGCAAGCAGGCGTAAAGCATCAAGCATGGCCGACGCCAGAGTTGTTTCTTCGCGAAATCTTCCTTCGCGATCGCGGCAAAATAAAGCTTGGAGCCCGTAACCGGGGAAAACAGCCTATTTCTTGCGGCGGGCGACCGCAGGCGGCGGGTCGATCGCACCGGCCCTGACGCGGACGGGTTTCAGCGCTTGCGCACCGGTATCCTTGACGATCGTCAACGCGCGCGGAAAGAACTGATTGTTGTGCAGCCCGCGTCCGATGTTGAGGATCGCGGTCCCGGGCAAGCGCTTCTCTAGCGTCGACAGCACGCGCCGCAGCGAGGGTCCGTCGAACGCGTCCAGGGCTTCGTCGATGATCACCCACTTCGGCTGCCGCAAGGCGAGCCTGGCGAAGGCCAGCGAACGCTGTTCGTCATCGCCCAGCTCATGCTCCCAGCGCGCGCTGCGATCGAGTGAGGACGACAGCCGTCCAAGCCCGACTTCGACAAGCACCGCCGAAATATCGGCGTCGCTCGCCGGCGCAGGTCCGTTCGGGTGATCGAGGACCTCGCGCAGAGTGCCGGCAGGGAAATACGGGACGCGCGGCACGAATATGGGGTTTTCTCCCGCCGGCAGGCCGATCCGCCCGCCACCCCATGGCCACAGGCCGGCAATGGCGCGGAAGAACAACGTCTTGCCGGCGCCGGGGTCGCCGGTGATCATGACGCGCTCGCCGGGACGGATTTCGACATGCTGGTCGGCAAGCTTGGTGCAGCCGTCCCGCGAGGCCACTTCGAGCTTCTCGAAAGTCAGGCTGCCATTGGCGTTTTCGCCGAAGGCAATGCGCCTTTCCTTGTCGTGCAGCACATCGGTCTCATTGAGCGCGATGCGGAAATCGGCGACGCGCATCAGCGTGGCGCGCCAGTCGGCGATGCTGCCGATGTTGTTGATGAACCAGCGCAAGGAAGAGTGAACCTGATTGAAGGCGCCGACCGCCATCATCAGCCCGCCAAAGCTGATATCGCCCGAGAAATAGACCGGCGAGGCGACCAGGATGGGTGCCACGACGGTGATCCAGCCATAGGTGTCGGTCACCCAGGACAGGTTGATCTGGGCGGTGTAGATGCGTCGCATGGCGCCAAGCACCGTACCGAGGTCGAGTCCGAGCCGTCGCCTGGCGTCGGCCTCGCCATGGTACAGCGCGATGGCATCGACATTCTCGTTGACGCGCACCATCGACGAGCGAAGCTCGGCTTCGCGTGTGTAGCGGTCGCTGTTGAGGCGGATCAGCGGTCGCCCGACCAGCCAGCTCAGCCAGGAGGCGGTGCCGGCATAGAGGATGGCGGCCCAGACCATGTAGCCCGGTATGGCCAGCGCGGTGCCGCCGATATGAAACACGAAGCCCGAGGACAGTTCCCACAACACGCCGACGAAGGATACGAGCAGGATACACGACTGCAGCAAGCCGACGCCGAGGTCGGTCGACAGGTCGGACAGATGCGCGGCATCCTGCTGCATGCGCTGGTCGGGATTGACGCCGATGGCGCCGGCATTGGCCAGACGGAAGGCCCGCACCGGCCGCATCCACTGGTCGATCAGATCCAACGTCAGCGCCTCGCGCAGCTTCAGCCTGATCATCTGGTTGAGCCAGGTCTGGCCGATGTTGAGCACCAGAAGTCCGCCGGCGATTGCCGCAAAGACGAGAAGCTGGTGCTGGAAGGCCGCCATGTCGCGGCGCGCAAGCGCATCGTAGAAAGGCTGGTTCCAGCGGTTGAGCAGGACCTGGCCGATCGACGTTGCGATGATGACGGCCATGATGCCGACCGATGTCCAGAGCAACCAGCTGCGAACCGGCGATCCCGTCAGCGCTTGCCTGATCGTCGCCACCTGATCGCCCAGGCTGCTGGCTTCGACCGCCACGGCAGCCGGCTGAACGGTGGCTGCATTGTCCAGTTGATCAGCCATAGCTGAGGTCCTTGCGTTCAGTGCTGAAACCGGATGGAGAGACTTGATCGCATCCGTCGTTCAAATGGGCTGCGAGCCCCCTTGCGACAGATAGGGTGGGACAAGGCTCCAGGCGTTCTTGTCGCGATCACGAAGCCGTCACCCCCGCAGCCGATGGCTTGGCATCCCCGGCCTCATTCTGACGCCCGAGCCGCGTGGCGCCATGCGGCGACAGCACCGGCACGAAGACGCGACGCGAGGCGCGCTGGGCGACCGGAACGCCTTGATAGAGCCGCTTCTGCGCCTCGACGACGATGACGCCGGAAAAGATCGGCCACAGCCGCCGGCCGGCGCGTTCCAGCACGTTCTGGAAGCGCATCATGAATCGCCGCCGCGATGGCGGGAAGAACAGCGCATCGGACCAGGCGGCCGGCGTGAAATTCGTCTCGCGCAGCAGTTCGGTAAGCTGGCCGCGCGAGAAAGGCCGGCCATTGCCGAACGGCGTGTGCTCGAAGCGCGCCCAGACGCCGCGCCGGTTGGGCACGACGATGACGACGCGGCCAGCCGGCGACAGCACCCGCCAGATCTCGTTCAGCGTTTCGCGCGGATTTTCGACATGTTCGAGCGAATGGACGAGCAGCATGCGGTCGATGCAGGAATCGACCAGCGGCAGCTCCTCGTCGAAGACCAATGCCGTCGCCGTCGGCCCCGTCGCCGGCCACACCACGGCGCCTTGCGTTGCCGGCATGAAGGCGAAGACCCGCTCGGCATCGGCGCCGAAGCGCTCCAGCCACGGCAAGGTATAGCCGAGGCCGACCAGCCGCTCATTGGGTACGGCTGCCCAGATCGACGACAGCGCCATGGTGATCGAGCGCTCGGCGAACCGGCCGAGCGTTGTCGAATAGAAGGAGCGAAGATCGACGATGTCGGAATGCATGCGAGGGATGTAGCCGTGATATCGGGGGGTTTCAACAAAAGGCCTCGACGAGGTCGACATTCCCGAGTGACACTTGTCATCTCCCTGGGATGTCATTCGACATTCCGGGATGACATCGGCGCCTTGGCGCCCTATGTCTGCGGCGACAATGGAGAGATGCGATGCCGGTCGAAATCGAACAGTTCATGTGCCGCAGCGACAACTTCGGCGTGCTGGTGCATGACCCCAAAAGCGGCCAGACCGCGATCATCGATGCGCCCGAGGAAGCGCCGATCCTGGCCGCACTCAAGCGCACCGGCTGGACGCCGACATTGATCCTGACCACGCATCACCATGTCGATCATGTCGAGGCCAATCTGGCGCTGAAGGAGCGCTTCAAGCTGCGCATCATCGGCCCGGAAGCGGAAAAGGCCAAGATTCCCGGCATCGACGAAACCGTCGAAGAAGGTTCCGTCGTTCATCTCGGCGATGAACGGATCGAGGTGATCGCCACGCCTGGCCATACCGCCGGCCACGTCTCCTATTACTTGCCGGCATCGAAGGTGGCGTTCACCGCCGACACGCTGTTTGCGCTGGGTTGCGGGCGGCTGTTTGAATCCAAGCCACCGGTGATGTATGAGTCGCTGAAGAAGCTTGCAGCGCTTCCCGCTGCGACCGTCATCTATTGCGGCCACGAATACACGCTCTCCAACGCGCGTTTCGCGCTGACCGTCGACCCGACCAATTCGGCATTGAAGGAGCGTGCCGCCAAGATCGAGGCGTTGCGGGCCGACAACAAGCCGACGCTGCCGACGACGATCGGCGAGGAACTGTCGACCAATCCGTTCCTGCGCTGGCACGATCCGGCGATCCGCAAGCATCTTGGGCTGGAGAAAGCCTCGGACGTCGAGGTGTTCGCCGAAATCCGCAAGCGCAAGGATAATTTCTAAGCAGATGGTCCGGAACCCATGACCAGCGCAGCCGAAATCATCGCGATCCTCGGCCTGAAGCCGCATCCGGAAGGCGGCTGGTATGCGGAGACCTTTCGCGACGGCGCCGGCGGCGCGCGCGGCCATTCGACCGCGATCTATTTCCTTTTGGAACAGCACCAGGTTTCGGCCTGGCACCGGGTCAAGGACGCCACCGAGGTCTGGCATTTCCACGCCGGTGCCCCGCTGGCCTTGTCGATGAGTGAGGAAGATGGCGCCGTGTTCGAGCAGGTGCTCGGCATCGACCTCGCGGCGGGCGAGCGACCGCAGATCGTCGTGCCGGCAGGCTGGTGGCAATCGGCGCGCAGCCTTGGCGAATGGACCCTGGTCGGCTGCACCGTCGCACCGGGCTTTGAGTTTGCCACCTTCGAGCTGGCCGAGCCCGGCTGGCAGCCGAAACAACCCCAACTCAGCAAGGACCTTTAGCTGAGCAGGAATCCTAGGGTGATCGCCAGTTGGGCGGCGTAGTAGAGACCCCAGACGGCCAAACGCATCCAGACGCGGTGCGGCGAGATGGCAGCCACCAGGAATTTTTCAGCGGCGAGCAGCCCGTCCGATGCCATGAACAACAGCGCGCCGCCGACAATCGAGACGCTGCCTGTCGTCAGCGCCGAAACGCCCATGGCGAGGATGGCCGCGATATAGACGACGATCGGAATACGCAGGCCCGGACCGACACGCCGCCAGAGCGCCGCCAGCATGACGATCGCGAACACCGCCATTGCTAGCGCGATCGCCCCGCGCCACGACTCGGCGCCAAGCAACTCCAGGCCGCCGCCACTGCGCAGGAACAACGCGACATAGACGATGTGGGCAACAAGAAAACTGGCCAGCCCGCCGAGAAAGGCCCTTTCGCCGTCGCGCGATAGGAAGGCATCGCCAGCGGCGCTGAGCGCAAGGGCGATGACCAGCAGCAGCGGGCCGCCTTGCAGCGCCGCCAGCACGGCAAGCATCGCCACGGCGAGTGTCTTTGCCGCCGAGCGGGCGAGCGTCGGCGGCATGCCTGATATGAAGGCGTAGATCACCGCCGCCACCAGCGAAAAGATCAACGTCGCATTGGCATTGGCGTCAATGCCGCCTGCAAAAGGCATTGTCATGCCTTGGCTCCGCTTTCGGTCACGACCGGCTTGCGCAGGAACAGCGATTTTGCCGCCAGCGCCGCCCCGCCGGTGATGAGCACGCAGGCGGCGAGGATGCGCAGCGACGGCTCGGCGACGCCGGCCGCGATCAGCACCAGCGTCGACAACAGCGGCGCCGCATAGCTTGCCGCGCCGAGCACCTGGATGTTGCCGCGCTTGACGCCGATATCCCAGGCGTAGAAGGCCGCGCCGACCGGCATCAGGCCGAGCCCGAGCACGGCCAGCCACTGGCCGGCACCGTTCGGCAGCACGGTTTGTTCCAGCGCCAGGTGGCAAGCGAGCGACAGCACCGCGGTGGCGGCGCAGAACCAGGTGACGATGCTGGTCGGCACCGACGGGAAGCGCCGCGACAAAAGCGAATAGGACGACCACAGAACCGCACAGACGGCGGCCATGGCATAGCCGAAGGCGTAGCGGACATCGAAGGCGAGGCCGCCGCCCTTGGTGACGATTAGCACGGTGCCGGCAAGGCCGAGCAGCGCGCCGACGACATGGTTCCAGGCCAGGCGCTCGCCCGGCATCAGCGCCGAACCCAGCACGATCAGCAGCGGCCACAGATAGGCGATCAGGCTCGCCTCCACCGCCGGCGCATTGCGCAGCGCGGTGAAGTAGAAGAAGTGGTAGCCGAACAGGCCGGCAACGCCGATCAGCCAAACCTGCGGCGGTATCTTCTGGCTCTTGTCGGGGGCCGGCATGACCAGCCGCGCGACAAGCCCGACCCCGGTGCCGATCGAAAAGGTGATTGCCGACAACAGGAACGGCGGCACCTGGCCGGAGGCATCCGTAAGCAGCGCCAGCAGCGCCCACATGGCGACCGCCGAAAAACCGATGAGTGTAGCGCGCCCCATTCTGTCTCCAGTGGTGCGCCCATTCTGTCCCCAGTGGCGCGCCTGACCTATTGTACCGCTTCGAAACGCCTGGCACTGATGGTCAAGGTGCCGATCTGCGTTCCAACCGTGGCATGGATCGGCGCATATACGCCGGTTTGGCCGAGCGGCGCAAACGTCACCATCATGCGGCTGCGGTCCTTCAGGTAGTTGAGCGCCTTGCGGCCCTTGCGGTAGCCCGCCACCGGGTCGAAGCCCATCCGGCAGGTGATGGTATCGCCCTTGTAACCCGGCACCGAGATCGTGCCTTTCGACGCGTAGGTCAGCGTCAGATCGGCGCGCATCTCGCCATCATAGAATTTCACCGTGCGGCCGCAGACCTGGTCTAGGCTGTCGGCGTGGATGACCGTGGCGGCCATCGGATCGAGCACCGATGCCAGGTCGCCGGTGCCAATCGGCACCCAGCTCTTGGGATCGCGCTTGTCCGGCGCCGGGATGACCTGCGTCGAGGTGACCGTGCCATTGGCAAAGCGGATATCGACCACCGATGCCTTCTTGCCGGAGGTGTAATCGGCACGAAACGCCTGCGGCACCATCTTCTTGCCCGAGATCGTGCCCTTGGACGAGACCGTGCCCTGGGTATCGTCGAACAGCTTGGCGAGACCGGCAGCTCTGACGCTGCCTTCGATCGCATAGGCGCCGTTCTCATAGTGGCTGGAAAACGTTGATTTCGCTATCGAAAGACCAAAAAATGACACGATGTACTCGCCCTTGAACGACTGCGGCGAGGCAGCTGTGGCGGCGGACGGCAAGGCGATGGCGAGCACGGCAGCAAGGGCGTGAGAGGAACGAAGCATGGCGGCATCGGGTCCTTGATTCTTGGCCGGGAGGCGGGCAACTCCGGGCTGGCATGTCCCTGTCAGACCGCTTATAGGATGAATTCCGGCCTTAATATGAAATGCCGGGCGCGTCCGTGGGCATGCCGGAGCTTGACGCACCGGCGAAATGCAACTATGGAACGCCAACTTTTTCCATAAGGCCGCCTGACCAGAACCGCGCGCCACCCGGCGTGGGCATAAAGGTTTGGCAGACCCGAGAACTGAAGGTTAGAACTATGTCCCGCACCTGCGAACTCACTGCCAAGGCAGTCATGTCCGGCAACAATGTGAGCCACGCGAACAACAAGACCAAGCGTCGCTTCCTGCCGAACCTCGTCAATGTGACGCTGATCTCGGAAGCGCTGAACCAGAACGTGCGCCTGCGCATTTCCGCCAACGCCCTGCGTTCGGTCGAACATCGCGGCGGTCTGGATGCCTTCCTGGCCAAGGCCGACGTCAAGGAACTGTCGCAGCGCGCGCGTCTGTTGAAGAAGCAGATCGCCAAGAAGCTTGCCGATCAGCCTGCTGCCTAACATCGTTTAAAGGCGGGGGACGACCGCCTTGGGCATCGGATCCAAGCCTTTCAAAGTGGCTTCCGATGCTCAAACAAAGCGAGCGTGATTCGGTTTCGGAATAACGCTCCGCTGGTTCCATTACCCAGGATAAAAAAATGAGTTCCTTCTCGCGATACCTGCCCTTCGTGGCCGCCATGGCGCTTGTCGTCGTGGCATCGAACATTCTCGTGCAGTTCCCGATGCAAGGGCAAATCGGCGGCCTGTCGCTGGCCGACCTTTTGACCTGGGGCGCCTTCACCTATCCCTTCTCGTTCCTGGTCACCGATCTCGCCAACCGCCGCTACGGGCCTGCCGTGGCGCGCAGGATCGTCTTTGTCGGCTTCATGACTGCCGTCATCTGCTCGATCCTCGTCCCGCCCTTCCTGTTCCGCCACGGCCTGATCGAATTCGAGACCGCGGCCGACCGGCTGGTGCGCATCGCCGCGGCGTCAGGTGCTGCGTTCCTCTGCGCGCAATTGCTTGACGTCACCGTGTTCAACCGGCTGCGCCGGCAAAGCTGGTGGCGGGCGCCGATCGTCGGCACGCTGGTCGGCTCGGTGTTCGACACCGCCGTGTTCTTTACCGTCGCTTTCTCTACCGCTTTCGCCTTTGCTGGTCCCAACGACAGTTTCGCGCTAGAAACCGCACCGCTGATGGGTGTGTTCCATTTCGACGCCATGCGCTGGATCTCCTGGGCGCTCGGCGACCTCAGTGTGAAGCTGATCATCGCCATTGTGGCCCTCATCCCCTACCGACTGCTCGCCGCCCGCTGGAGCCAGCCGGCTGTCGCGGTCTAGGCCTTTCGGATAAGATCACGCCAAACAGAAAGAAAGCCCGTGATCCCCTGGGTCCAGCTCGATTCGGCAAAGACCCCAGACGGCCAACAAGAGCTTCGCCTCAAGCGGCGCGGTTCCGAATTCTCGATCATGCTCGGCACCAATGAGCTGATGAACAGCCGTCTCAGCGGCTCCGAGCAAGCGCTGGCAAAACTGTCTTGCCAAAGGATTGCCGACCATCGGCGGCCGAGAATGCTGATCGGCGGGCTCGGCATGGGTTTTACCTTGCGCGCCGCCCTCGCCGAACTAGGCAATGATGCCAGCATCGTCGTTGCGGAGCTGGTGCCGGCGGTCGTCGCCTGGGCACGCGGCCAGATGGCCGAGGTGTTTGGCGGCTGCCTTGACGATCCGCGCGTCACTGTCGAGGAAACCGACGTCGGCCAGTTGATACGGTCTGAGCCGGCAGCCTGGGACGCCATCCTGCTCGATGTCGACAACGGCCCGCAAGGCATCGTCCACAAGTCCAACGACGCGCTTTACAGCCTGCAGGGGCTGGGAGCCGCGCGCACCGCCCTCAAGCCGGGCGGTGTCCTGGCGGTGTGGTCGCAAGGCCCCGACGGCGGCTTCACGCGGCGCCTGAAGCAGGCTGGCTTTGCGGTCGAGGAGATCAACACGCGCGCCAACGGCAAGCGCGGCGCGCGCCATGTCATCTGGATGGCCACCAACGGCCCACGATCCTGAGCGAGAGCCGGGCCGCGGTCCGGTCTACCTCGACTTCTGGAGTTCCGCGGCAAGGGCTTCCAACAGCCCGCGTGTCCCCTCTTCCCGCCCTTTCGCGGAATCGACACCGTCGAAAAACGCGCCCTGCTCGGTATAGGTCAGCCGCGTGCCACTGCCCGAGGGGGTCAGCTCGACGGTGGTGAGGGATGCCGACATTGGCTGGGGCCCGATCGCCATCCTGTAGGAGAACACAATGCGCTGATCGACAACGATGTCCTGGAACTGCGCGTCGAGCCTGATCTCCGGACCGCCGGCATAGCTGAATCGCGACACCTCGCCACCGCCGACGCGGAAGTCGAAGCTAAATTCGGCGATGGCAAAACCATCGCCATCGATCCGCCAGCGCCGCACAGTCGCCTTGTCGGCGAAGGCATGGAAGACTTGGGTCGGCGATTGCGGATAGGTCCTCTCGATGGTGAACGTGGAGTGGATGACGGAATGCTCGTCTTTCACGGGGGCGATTTGGTTCATGTCTGTTCGTCCTTTTCCTGATCTTGAACTTTCGGGGGCGATTGATCTGTGTCGGCCAGGATCTGGCCAAGTCGGTCGAGCTGACGTTCCGCCGGTATGCGGCGTTCAGCAATCCAGTCGGCGAGCGGGGCAAGCCCGCCCGGTTCGATCCGGCAGGTGCGTACCCGTCCGATCTTTTCGCTGCGGATCAGCCCGCAGGCTTCCAGCACCTGCAGATGTTGCAGCACGGCGGCGAACGTCATGCCGAACGGCTCCGCCAGCTGGCTGACGGTGGCTGGTCCGCGGCTCAATTTTTCCAGGATCTGGCGGCGGGTGGGCTCGACCAGAGCCCGCAAGATGCTGTCGATCTCGGAATAGTTAAGCATGGACTTGAGTATTGCGGCGGCGTCATCAATTGTCAAGTCTATACTAAAGTATTTTGAGGCGCGACCGCGCGGCTAGAAAACCGTTCAATGTCAATGACTTGGCAGGGAAAATGCGGAGCAGGTCAGTCGCGTCATCGAAAATTAATGGCGACTGTCAGCTTGTGAGGCGTTGCTCAATCCTGATGGAGAATAAATTCCAGATAGAGATTGCGCTGCAGGATCGAGTGGTTGTCGTCGGAGACCAGCGACACCATCAGCGCGCCGTCGTCGCGGGTCCAGACGTCGAGCCCTTCCATATTGTCGATCTGGTAGCCCATGTCGGCCTCCAGCAGCACCGGCCCGTCGGCGACGGCGCCCTTCTCGACGCTTTCGCCATAAATGCGCCGCAGCCGCATCTTGACGCCGCGGGCCATCGAGAAGCTGCGCTCCAGCAACAGCAGGTCACCATCCGGCAGGAAGGCGCCGTCGGTGATGTCGAAGTCGCCGTTGCGCTTGACGGTAAACACGCCCTTGTGCGGCCCTTCGATGATGGCGGCATAGATGTTGCCGGCTTTGTCGAGGCTCTTTTCGGAGACCACCACCAGCCCGCCCTCATGCTGGCCGTTGGCATTGGCGTGGGTGACGGTCTCGAAACCGCGGTTCTGGCGCAGTTCCCGGGCCGGCACCAGGAAATCCAGCTGCTTGAACGGCGCCTTCATATCGTTGGGGTCGATCTTGAACTGGGCGACGTGATGGCTGCGCTCGAAGCCGACAGTGGCGATGCCGTCCTTGACGGCGAGGCCTTCGGCGTCGACCTCCCACTTCTCGTCGATCGCCCGCCCCGCTTCGTCGACCATCTGCTGGATCCGGAAATTCTGGATGCCGGACGGCCGCTTGTTGGCGTCGCGGACCACCGTTCCGAAGAACCAGAAGCCTGTGTCGGCGACGCCAATGAAATCGCTGCCGCCTTTGAGAAAGCGGAAGGCCGACAGTGCCCCGAAATCGCGTGTCGGCGAGGTCATTTCCAGGCCGCCGACGAATTCGAATGGGCCGAACTGTTTGTCGGCGCGGCCGATTTGGAATTCGGTGATCGGGCGGGTCGAGATCTCGACCAGTTCGACCGAGGTCGAGTCGGGCGAACCGGCCAGCACCGGAGCCGCGCCGGCAAATAGGGCGATGGCGGCGAAAAGCGTCTGCTGGAAGCCGCCGCGCGAAAAGATCATCCGGCGCGCCGCATGCCGCCGCGCCGCGTGTCGCGCGCGCTTTCCTCGGCGAACAGCGAGGCCAGTTGCTCGGTCATGGCGCCGGCCAGTTCCTCGGCGTCGACGATGGTGACGGCGCGCCTGTAATAGCGGGTGACGTCATGGCCGATGCCGATGGCCAGCAACTCCACCGGCGAGCGCGTCTCGATCAGTTCGATGACGGCGCGCAGATGGCGCTCGAGATAATTGCCCGGATTGACCGACAGCGTCGAATCGTCGACCGGCGCGCCGTCCGAGATCATCATCAGGATCTTGCGCTGTTCAGGCCGCGCGATCAGCCGGTTGTGCGCCCACAGCAGCGCCTCGCCATCGATGTTTTCCTTGAGCAGGCCCTCGCGCATCATCAGGCCAAGGTTGCGCCGTGCCCGCCGCCACGGATGATCGGCGGATTTGTAGATGATGTGGCGCAGATCGTTGAGCCGGCCGGGGTTCGGCGGCTTGCCGTCCTTCAGCCACTTCTCGCGCGCCTGCCCGCCTTTCCAGGCTCGCGTTGTGAAGCCGAGGATCTCGACCGAGACGCCGCAGCGTTCCAGCGTGCGCGCCAGTATGTCGGCGCAGGTGGCGGCGACCGTGATCGGCCGGCCGCGCATCGAACCGGAATTGTCGAGCACCAGCGTCACCACCGTGTCGCGGAACTTGGTGTCGCGTTCCTGCTTGAAGGACAGCGGCTGCATCGGATCGATGACGACGCGCACCAAGCGCGCCGGGTCGAGGTAGCCTTCCTCCAGGTCGAAATCCCACGACCGGTTCTGCTGGGCCATCAGCCGCCGCTGCAGCCGGTTGGCCAACCGCCCGACGACGCCGGACAGATTGGCAAGCTGCTTGTCGAGGAAGGCGCGCAGCCGGTCGAGCTCCTCCTCTTCGCAAAGCTCCTCGGCACCGACCGTCTCGTCGAAGGCTGTGCTGAAGACCTTGTAGTCGATTTCCTTCGGCAGATTGGTGAAGGGATTGTCGTTGCGGCGCGCCTCGCCCGGCGTCTCGGCATCCGCATCGTCATCGTCGGACAGGTCGTCGGCGGTGGCGTCGGAGGCTTCGGTCTCGGCCGACTGCTCATCATCGGCGGACGCCTCGGCATCTTCGGACTGCGACTGCTCGGAGCCGGAATCCTCTTCGCCGCCGTCCTCGCTCTGTTCCTCGCCTTGCGGCTGGTTGTCGTCATTGTCCTCGGAGTCTTCCGTCTCCTGGTCGTCGCCGAGTTCCTCGGCCATTTCCATGGAGGCGAGCATCTCGCGCACGACGCGGGCGAAGGCCTGCTGGTCGTCGAGCTTGGCCGAGAGACCGTCGAGATCGGCCCTGGCCTTTTCCTCGACCCAGGGCCGCCACAGCTCGACCAGCCGTTCGCCGTTCTTCGGGATCGGACGGCCGGTCAGCTTCTCGCGCACCATCAGCGCCAGTGCTTCCTCGATCGGCGCGTCGGCCTTGTCCTTGACGTCGACGAGGTTGGCCTTGGCGTATTTGTCCTCCAGCATCGAGCCGATATTGTCGGCGACGCCTTGCATGGCGCGGCTGCCGATCGCCTCGACGCGGGCCTGCTCGACCGCGTCGTAGACGGCGCGGGCCTGTTTGCCCTCCGGCGCCAGCTTGGTGTGGATACGCACGTCATGGCAGGCGCGCTTCAGCGCCATGGAATCGCCAAGGCCTCGCGTGATGGCGATGTCGGCCTTGGACGCCTTCTTCGGTAGTTCGGGCAGCCGGGCGCGGCTGCCGGCAAGTGCCGGCCGGTCCTTGGCGAAGCCGACTTCAAGCTCCTTGTCGCCGGCGATGGCCCGCATGCAGACGGTGACGGCACGTTTGAAGCTGTCGGCTTCAGACCCCGTCTTCGACTTGTTACGCGTATTGTCGCCCGGACCCGCCATCGAGACTCTGCTTAGCCCAGCACCACATTGGCAGCTGATTCCGGCAAATCCTCGCCGAAGGCGCGCTGGTAGAACTCGGCAACCACCGAGCGCTCCAGCTCGTCGCACTTGTTGAGGAAGGTCAGCCGGAACGCCATGCCGATATTGCCGAAGATCTCCGCATTCTCGGCCCAGGTGATGACCGTACGCGGGCTCATCACGGTAGACAGATCGCCATTGATGAATGCCGAGCGCGTCATGTCGGCGACGCGCACCATCTTGTTGACGATGTCCTTGCCCTTGCCGTCGCGATAGTGCTTGGCCTTGGCCAGCACGATGTTCACTTCATTGTCGTGCGGCAGGTAGTTCAGCGTGGTGACGATCGACCAGCGGTCCATCTGCGCCTGGTTGATCTGCTGGGTGCCGTGATAGAGGCCGGTGGTGTCGCCCAGGCCCACCGTGTTGGCGGTCGAGAACAGCCGGAAGGCCGGATGCGGACGAATGACCCGGCTCTGGTCGAGCAGCGTCAGCCGGCCCGACGATTCCAGCACGCGTTGGATGACGAACATCACGTCCGGACGGCCGGCGTCATACTCGTCGAAGCAGAGCGCGACATTGTGCTGGTAGGCCCAGGGCAGGATGCCGTCGCGGAATTCGGTGATCTGCAGCCCGTCCTTGACGACGATCGCGTCCTTGCCGACGAGATCGATACGGCTGACATGGCTGTCGAGGTTGACCCGCACGCATGGCCAGTTGAGGCGGGCAGCGACCTGTTCGATATGGGTCGACTTGCCGGTGCCGTGATAGCCCGACACCATGACGCGGCGGTTGTAGGCGAAGCCGGCAAGGATCGCCATCGTCGTGTTCTTGTCGAACAGATAGTCCGGATCGATGTCGGGTACATGCTCGCTGGTCACCGAATAGGCCGGCACCACCATCTTGGACTCGAACCCGAATTTCTCCTTCACCGACACAGTCGTGTCGGGCAGGTTGGCGATGTCGCGATCGACCTTGTTCATATCTCTCAACGTCTCCACGGGCGAAAAGCCTGATTTCGCCGGCAATCGATTTTGTCCGGGGGCGGTCTTAGAGCCTTTTCCAACCTTATGAAAGTTGGAAAACGACACGAACCGTATGGTCGCTCAGCACAGGCCCGCCTGTTTGAGCACGCGATAGGCCTGCAGCACATCGCGGAACCGGTCTTCCGAACCTCGGTCGCCACCATTCGCATCCGGATGATGACGCTTCACCAGTTCCTTATAGCGCGCCTTGATCTCCTTGCCAGTCGCCTTTGTATCAAGGCCAAGCGTTTCCAGCGCCTTGGCCTCAAGCGGCTTGGCCTTGCGCTCGCGTGCCTCGCGCGGATCCTTTGGCCCCTTGAACAGGTCGAACGGGTCGCGCATGCGATTATAGTAGCCGGCGCGACCGGAGCGCATCTGGGCCACATCCGGCGACGAACGCGTCGAGGCGCCGTTGACGCCCATCTTCCAGGTCGGCCGGTGGCCGGTCATGGCTTCCTTCTGGAAGCGCGCGACCTCGGTGTCCGGCACGCCGGAGAAATAGTTGAAGCCCTTGTTGTACTCGCGCACATGGTCGAAGCAGAAGCGGAAATACTCGCCCTCCTTCATGCGCCCGACAGGCGCACGATGGGTGCCCGCTTCCTTGCAGCCGTCCCACTGGCAGATCGGCGAGTGCGACTTCAGCTCCGCATCCTTCTCCGGGCGGATGCGAATCTTCTCGAAATATTTGGGATACGGCTTCATCTCACCCATTTATGGGGCGTTCGCAAATGCGAAACAAGAATTGACATTTTCGCGATGATCGCCCTAACCGCTGAATCGCGGCATAAAGCAGGCGAATGGCGGATTTTGTTGCGCGGCAGCGGCTTTTGCGAGCCCGATTTTGGTTTTGTCGGCTGCCGCGCCAGCCATATGTGGTGAAGGGAGACGGCGATGTCCATACAGGCAACCATGGAAGACAAGCTCAACAAGGCCTTTTCGCCGGACCGGCTGGTCATCATCAACGAAAGCCATCTCCATGCCGGCCATCACCATCACGGCTCCGACCATCACGGCGCCTATGATGGCACCGGCGAGACGCATTTTCGCGTCCGCGTCGTCTCTTCGGCCTTTGCTGGCATGAGCCGCATCGACCGCCACCGCGCCGTCAACGAATTGCTTGCCGACGAATTGAAAGCCGGCGTGCATGCGCTGGCGATCGAGCCGGCGGCTCCCGGCGAAAAGACCCGCTGGTAGGTCGGTTCTACCTTGGCTGTGCTCAGAGCACCGCTTCGATGAGGAACGGTCCGCGCCGCGACAAGGCGCTGTCCAGCAGCGCGTCGAACCGTTCGCATGTATCGGCGCGGGCCGCCTCCACGCCCATGCCTTTGGCCAGGCAAACCCAGTCCAGCGACGGCTGGTCGAGATCGAGCATCCGCCTGGCGTTCTCGCCGATCGCGCCGACGCCGACATTGCGCATCTCGCCATGCAGGATCGCATAGGTTCGGTTGGAAAAGACGATCGTCACCACGTCGAGATTCTCTCTCGCCTGCGTCCACAGCCCCTGCACCGTGTACATGCCGCTGCCGTCGGCCTCCAGATTGATCACCTTGCGGCCGGGACAGGCGATCGCCGCCCCGGTTGCAAGCGGAATGCCTCCTCCGATCGATCCGCCTGTGGTCATCATGTAGTCGTGCGGGGCGGCAAAGGCCGACAGGGCGAAGAAACGCCGTGCCGAGGTGACCGCCTCGTCGCAGACGATAGCATCGGCCGGCAGCTTGCGCGCCACCGACTGCGCGATCGCATCCTCCGTGAGTTGGCCGCTCGGCGTTGCCTCGTCGGGAGAGGCGGTTGCGAACACCGTCTGCTGCGACGGCTTGATGCCGAGTTCGTCGCGGAGCGCTTCCAGAGCCGCATTTAGATCCTCGCCATGCGCGGCCAGCGTCAACACCTGGCAACCTTCCCGAACAAGCCGCCCCGGCTTTCCGGGATAGGCGAAGAAGGCAACCGGCTCGCGCGCGCCGACCAGCACCAGAACATCGATATCCCTGAGCAGCGCTGTCGCCGCATCGATCGGATAGGGGATGCGTGTCGGCGCCACGCGCCCGCACCCGCGCTGCATCCGGGCGATCAGAACCTCGCTGAACAGACGGACATTGCTGTCCGTCGAGATCTGCCCGGCGATGGCAAGCGCATCGGCTCGTGCGGCCTGTCCGCGAACGATGATGCCCGCCCGGCCCGGAGCGGCGCGGATGGCCGCGGCGACCGAGCGCACGGCGTCCATGTCGACGGCCGGCGGCGGCGCCAGCTTCACCTCGCCGACTGAGGCCGCGCCGACTTCGCCCCAGGCGGCGTCAGCCGGCAGGATCAGGGTGGTTACGCCGGGAGGCGTCAGCGAGGCGCGGAAGGCGGCCTCGGTCGCCGGCGCGACATCGTCTGGGCCAGCGATGCGGCGCACCCAGTTCGACATCGGTCCCGCAAGGCTCTCGATATCGCTGGTCAGTGGAGCATCGAGCGGCAGATGGTAGGCTGCATGGTCGCCGACAATGTTGATCATCGGGCTCAGCGCGCGCCGCGCATTGTGCATGTTGGCCAGGCCGTTGGCCAAACCCGGACCGGTATGCAGCAGCGTCGCGGCCGGCCGATCGGTCATCCGCGCATAGCCATCGGCGGCACCGGTCACCACGCCCTCGAACAGGCCGAGCACGCAACGCATCTGAGGTTTCCGGTCGAGCGCTGCGACGAAATGCATTTCGGATGTGCCGGGGTTGGCGAAGCAGACCGTCACATCATTGGCCAGAAGCACTTCACACAGGACATCGGCGCCGTTCATGGAATTCTCTCCCGCTTGACGATCGAAGAGAGCAGTTGCACCGGCAAACGCCCGCGCAGCAATATCCCGTCGGCACTTTTGATCTGATCCAGTCCCTCTGATGCCTGTGCCTCGTCGGGGTCGGGGGTCAGCTGACGGTCGATTTCAGGAATGCCAGCGCGGCGGCGGTCAGCGCGTCGCCATCCTCGCCGAAATCGCGATTGATCGACATGTGCGTATAGGCACTGCCGTCGAACACAGTGACCTTGGTGCCGGCCGCCCGCAGGCGCGCGGCGAAGGCCTTCGAGGCCTCGCCACGGCCCGCGGCGCTTGAATAGGCGATGAAGGTCGGCGGATGCTTGTGGCCGTCGACATAGCTGGCGGGCGACAGCGCGGCCCATTGCGCGGGATCGGAAAAGACGCGGGCATAGGCCCGGACCATGCCGCCATTGCTGGAAAGCGCTGCAAGATCATAGGCCCTGGTATCGTCGAGGATGAGTGCCGCGACGCCAGGCAGGCCACCGCGCATGCCGGTCAGCGCAATCAGATGGCAGCCGGCCGAGTGGCCCATGCCGACAATGCGATCGGGATCGCCGCCATGCTGCGCGATGTTGGCGCGCACATAGCCATAGGCCTTTTCGACGTCGCCGGCCTGGGTGGCGACGTCGGCCTCGGGCAGCATGCGATAGTCGATGGAGACGAAGCAGAACCCATTGGCGGCCAGGAAGGCCGGCTTGGCGTTGACCTGGCTGCGTTTGCCGAAATGCCAGGTGCCGCCATGGACGAAAAAGACGACCGGCAACCCACTTGCACCGTCAGGCGCATAGATATCGAGCTTGGCCGGCCCGTAGTCGAAGGTTTTTGGCGCGAGTTGGCGCGGGCGCCGCGCGGCCGATGCTCCCAATGGCAGCATCGCCGCCACGGAGGCCAGAATGAGGCTTCGTCGATCGATCATCATGGTCTCCCGACCGTGTTTGCCAACAGTGCCCGCAGGCGCAGCGAGCGTCCAGTTAAGGATTGGTAATACCCAAGTGGTCTGGGTCGGCGAGCTATCATCGATCCGAATCTCGAACGGCACTCGAGTTTTTTGGGGCTCATCCGCTGTAGAGGGGCCGGATCCACCGGCTTTGCCGAACTCGCATCGGGTCGCAAATGTCGCAGCATCAGGCCGTATCGAATGCACTGTCTTGCAGTTCAGTTCACGAAATCAATATCTGCCCCTTGACGGTCTCATCTGGCCATCACCACCTAAGTATTTGGCAAGCATTTTTGCCACATGGGTGGTGTCCCGGGTTTCAATGCCAGATGCACGCGCTCTCCTTCGTGTGAAGGGAACCACAATGCATTCCGGCAGTTGAATACATGATGAGCCGGCAGGCAGCCAAAACGGCTCTGAGGGCAGAGTATCATGCGCGAGAATCAATCCGACGTCTTCGACCTGTTTTCGGAGATTTATGCGAACGCAGCCCAGGAAGAAATCAGCCTCCAGCAATATCTCCTTGCCTGCCGAGAGGACAGATCGATGTATGCCTCGGCACCTGAACGGATGGTCGAGGCTATCGGCGAGCCGAACCTAGTCGACACCAGCAAGGACGAACGGCTCGGTCGCATTTTCTCGAACCGTACCGTTAAGATCTATCCCTCCTTCTCCGATTTCTACGGAATGGAGGACACGATCGAACGCATTGCTGGCTATTTTCGCTACGCTTCCCAGGGGCTCGAGGAGCGCAAGCAGATCCTTTATCTCCTGGGCCCGGTTGGCGGCGGCAAATCCTCGCTTGCCGAACGGCTGAAGAAATTGATGGAGCAGCGCCCGATCTACACGCTGAAGGTCGGCAACCAGGTCAGCCCGGTTTTCGAATCGCCGCTTGGCCTCTTCCATCCCGATCGCATGGGCGACCTGCTGCAGGATAAATACGGCATAGCCCGACGGCGGCTGAACGGGCTCATCTCGCCATGGGCGGCCAAGCGCCTCGACGAACTCTCCGGCGACATTTCCAAGTTCAGCGTCGTCAAGCTGATGCCTTCGCGGTTGCGCCAGATCGGCATCGCCAAGACCGAGCCCGGCGATGAGAACAATCAGGACGTCTCGGCCCTGGTCGGCAAGGTCGACATCCGGCTATTGGAAAATTTCAGCCAGTCCGATCCGGACGCCTATTCCTATAGCGGCGGACTGAACCGGACCACCCAGGGCCTGCTTGAATTCGTGGAAATGTTCAAGGCGCCCATCAAGGTCCTGCATCCGCTGCTGACCGCGACCCAAGAGGGCAGCTACAACGGCACCGAAAATTTCGGCGCCTTTCCCTACCAGGGGATCATCGTGGCCCATTCCAACGAGTCGGAGTGGCAGCAGTTCAAGAACAACAAGAACAATGAGGCCTTCCTCGACCGCATCCTCGTGGTCAAGGTGCCTTATTGTCTGCGGATCACCGAAGAGAGGCAGATCTACGAAAAGCTGCTGCGGGAGAGCGAATTGGCCGCCAGCCCGTGCGCGCCCGAGGTGCTGGACATTCTCAGCCGGTTCACCGTCTCGACCCGCCTGGCAGAGCATGACAATTCGCCGCTCTACACCAAGATGCGTGCCTATGACGGCGAGAACCTGAAGGACGTCGACCCCAAGGCGAAGTCGGTCCAGGAATATCGCGATGCCGCCGGGGTCGATGAGGGCATGAGGGGCGTCAGCACGCGCTTCGCCTTCAAGATCCTGTCGCAGACCTTCAACTACGACACCAAGGAAGTGGCTGCCGATCCTGTGCACCTGATGTACATTCTGGAGGAGGCGATCAAGCGCGAGCAGTTTCCCAAGGAATCGGAAGCAGCCTATCTCGATTTCATCAAGTCGGAGATCGCCACGCGGTATGCCGAGTTCATCGGCCACGAGATCCAGAAAGCCTATCTCGAATCCTATAGCGAATATGGCCAGAACCTTTTCGACCGTTACATCGCTTATGCCGATGCCTGGATCGAGGATCAGGACTACAAGGACCCCGACACCGGCCAGATCTTGAAACGCGAGGTTTTGGAAAACGAATTGTCGCAGGTTGAAAAGCCGGCCGGCATCGCCAATCCCAAGGACTTCCGCAACGAGGTGGTGAAGTTCACGCTGCGCGCGCGCGCAAGGAACCACGACCGCAACCCGTCATGGACGAGTTATGAAAAGCTCCGCGAGGTCATCGAGAAGCGGATGTTCGGTCAGGTCGAAGACCTCTTGCCGGTGATCAGCTTCGGCTCCAAGCAAGACAGCGTTACGGAAAAACGGCACAACGAATTCGTTCAACGCATGGTCGAGCGCGGCTACACCCAGCGGCAGGTGCGTCGCCTGGTGGACTGGTACATGCGGGTGCACAAGGCGGGCTGAGAGAGCCCGATGGGTCCATGCCGATCTTCATCGACCGCCGCCTGAATCCAAAGGACAAGAGCCTCGGCAATCGCCAGCGCTTCCTCAAGCGTGCCCGCGAGGAACTGAAGCGGAGCATACGAGATCAGATCCGCGCTGGCAGGATCGCCGACGCGGATGCCGAGCACACCGTGCCTATGCCCGAAAGGGGCACAGGCGAGCCGAGCTTCAACAACGCCCGCAACAGCGGCAGGCGCCAACACATCCTGCCGGGCAACAGGCATTTCTCCCCTGGAGACCTGATCCCCAAGCCCGGCCAGGGTGGCGGCGGGGGAGCGTCGTCCCCGGGAAACACGGCGTCTGAAGACGACTTTCGTTTCGTGCTGTCACGCGAAGAGGTGCTCGATCTTTTTTTCGAGGATCTCGAACTTCCGGACATGGTCAAGCTCAACCTCAAGGAAATCCTTGCCTTCAAACCGCGCCGGGCTGGTTTCGCCGCTACCGGCTCACCGACCAACATCAATGTTGGGCGCACGATGCGCAACAGCCATGGCCGCCGCATTGCGCTGAGGCGTCCCAAGCAGGCGGAGTTGGACGCGGTCCTCCAGGAAATCGCTACGCTTGAGTTGGTGCCATCCGGCGCAGCGGCAAGCCAGCGCATTGCGGCATTGCGCGAGGATCTCGACCGGCTGGAACGCCGCCGCCGGCGAATTGCCTATGTCGATCCGGTCGACATCCGCTTCAACCGCTTCGATCCCCAGCCTGTGCCGAACGCCAACGCCGTCATGTTCTGCCTGATGGATGTGTCCGGCTCGATGGGCGAGCGCGAAAAGGATCTGGCCAAGCGCTTCTTCGTGCTGCTGCACCTGTTCTTGAAACGGCGCTACGACCGCATCGAGATCGTCTTCATCCGCCACACGCACTTGGCACAGGAGGTCGATGAGGACACATTCTTCTACAACACGCAAAGCGGCGGCACTGTCGTTTCCACCGCGCTGGAGGAAATGCATCGCATTATTGAAGAACGTTACCCGGCCCGCGAATGGAACATCTATGCCGCCCAGGCCTCGGACGGCGACAATTTCGCCGGCGATTCCGAGCGATGCAAAGCCTTGCTCAACGGCAAGCTCATGCGGCTATGCCAGTATTTTGCCTATGTGGAGATCATCGACGAGCGTGAGGCCCATATCTTCCGCACAACCGAAAACGGGACATCGCTATGGCGTGCCTACAGCGAAATCGACGTGAGATGGCCGAACTTCCAGATGAGCCGCATCGCCACGCCCGCCGATATCTACCCGGTCTTTCGCCAGCTCTTCGGCAGACAGCTGGCTCCCCTTAAGAGAGCGTGAAGGGTACGATGGCCAGACAAGCCAGTAAATCCAGCCTGCTTTTTTCAGGGTCCGACTGGGATTTCAAGACATTGTCGCGGGCCTATGACGCGATCGAGGCAATCGCGGTCGAAGAGCTTCATCTCGATACCTACCCCGTGCAGATGGAGATCATCTCCTCCCAACAGATGCTCGACGCCTATTCGTCGGTCGGCATGCCGCTGATGTACCGTCACTGGTCTTTCGGCAAACATTTCCTCTACCAGGATCTGCTCTATCGCAAAGGCGCGCGAGGGCTTGCCTATGAACTGGTCATTAATTCCAATCCCTGCATCGTCTATCTGATGGAGGAAAACACCATGGCCCTGCAGGCCTTGGTGACGGCCCATGCTGCGCTCGGGCACAACCATTTCTTCAAGAACAATCAGTTGTTCAAGCAGTGGACGGACGCCGGGGCGATCCTCGGCTACCTGGACTTCGCCAAAGGCTACATTGCCCGTTGCGAGGAGCGGCACGGCCTCACCGCCGTCGAGGCTGTTCTCGATTCCGCCCACGCGCTGATGGCGCAGGGCGTGTTCCGCTATCACCGGCCGCCGAAGCTGTCGTCGGAGCGGCAGCGCGAAGGGCTTCGCGAGCGCCTGGAATACGAGGAGCGCTCCTACAACGATTTGTGGCGCACGCTGCCGCCTTCTCAGCAAAGGGTCAGCGATAAGGAGCAAGAGCCGGAGCGGAAGAAATCGCTCAACCTGCCCGAGGAAAACCTGCTTTATTTCCTGGAAAAGAACAGCCTGGTCCTGGAGCCTTGGCAGCGGGAGATCATCCGGATCGTTCGTGTCATAGCACAGTATTTTTATCCGCAGGGGCAGACACAGGTGATGAACGAGGGCTGCGCCACTTTCGTGCACTATACTCTGATGAACATGCTGTTCGATCGCGGCCTGATCAGCGAAGGCGCCATGCTCGAAATCCTGCGCAATCATTCCAACGTGGTCTTCCAGCCGGCGTTCGACGATCCACGCTTTTCCGGCATCAACCCCTACGCTCTCGGCCTCGACATGATGCAGGACATCCAGCGTATGTCGACAGAGCCGACGGCCGAGGACCGGGACTGGTTTCCCGACATTGCCGGCCGCGGCAACTGGCGCGAGATCCTGCTCGACGCCTGGGCGGATCACCGCGACGAATCCTTTATCCGCCAGTACCTCAGTCCGACTTTGATCCGAAAATGGCGGTTCTTTGTGCTCGGCGACGTTGCCGACCAACCGCATTGCCAGGTCGCCTCGATTCACAACGAGCGCGGCTATGCCAAGATACGCGCCGCGCTCGCTCACAGCTACGACGTTGGCGCGAAGCGACCGGACATCCAGGTGGTGGATGTCGATCTGCTCGGCGACCGGCATTTGCGACTGCAGCACAAGGTCAATGACGGCGTCCTTCTCGAGGATGCCAGCCGGGACGCCACGCTTCGTCACATCCGCAGGCTTTGGGGTTATGAGGTCAGCTTGGCCGCCGTCGACGCTGAAACGGGGGCAACGATCCACGAACGCTCGACGAGCCAGATCACAGAATGAAGCTGCGCAGTTGCGCTTGTTCTCATGGCGTCAAGAAGTGCGCGCCGGTCTTGGGCGACATGCATCAAAACAGGGGCTTGAAGCACGTCGCCTGAATTCGTTCAACGCGACACGCCCTAGAGTATCCGTGTTGGTCAAGGAAGGGATTGGGTCCAAATTCGACCGTCC
>NZ_JBWKME010000205.1:0-37325 GCF_056431085.1 Mesorhizobium waitakense
ATTTGCCAATCCTTGGGAATCCCAAACCCTTAAATCGTCACTACGTCCTAGCATGCTGGGTCGATCCGGGTTCCCGTTGGCGAATGGCAGAGTGCTGGGTCCCAAGCCTCGTTTTCACGGTGCAGGATGTCTCACGCGCTCTGAAACTGTTCGTCACCCTTTGGGACACCACTGGCAAAGATAGGCAGAATGCGAAACCGCGCTAAGGAGACGGAGGCTTCTCCGCCTACACTCAATCGATTATGTCACTTTTCATATGTCCCGGTTGACAAGACAGTGTCCCATCTGATAGTGCGGACGCATAGCTTGAATTGCTGAAGAGCCCGGCAGCTAGGGAGGAGATCGACTTGGAAAAACTGATTATTACGGCGGCCTATGACTCGCGGGTCTCTTATCCGGCAAATCATTTCTGTATGCCGTCGACGCGCGAGAATGTGCCGCTGATTGCCGACGAGTATGTGCGCTGCCTGAACGCCGGAGCAGCCGTTGCCCACCTTCACGGAGTGCGACGGCTTGAAGACAAGATCCAGGAAGACGGCAAGAAGCTGAGCCGCCTTGACGTCGATGGTTGGCAGGAGATGACGGAAGGCATCAAAGAAAAGGCGGATTGCATCATCCAGTACGGCATTGCTGGCGCGAGGCTCGACGACCGGGTTCCGTTGATGAAGCTTGGGCCTGACATGATGGCTGTCGCGTTCAATGCTCACGACGAATATTTTCAGCCTGACAAGAATTATCCGCCGAACGCGATTTACGCTCTTCATCCGCTGGACGAACTGCGCGACTACGCCCAGGCGACGCGGCAGCATGGCGTAAAAATGGAGCTTGAAACCTTCCATACCGGCGCTCTTTGGAACATGCGCAAGCTGATGGAAGAGGGTCTGCTCGATGAGCGAATCTGGACGACACTGTTCATTGGATGGTCCGGCGGCTCCTGGACCCCATGCACAGAGCGCGGCCTGCTCTATTTGATTGATTGCCTGCCGGAAGGCGTCGTGTGGAACGTCAGTTGCATGGATCCCCTGCGTCACTGGAACATTCTTGCAATGGCGATTTCGATGGGCGGACATGTACGGGTAGGTTACGAGGACAACCCATATCTGAATCCCGGCGAGCTAGCCGACAGCTGCGCGCGACTAGTGGACAAGGTGGTTGCCCTGGCACATATGCTGGGGCGCGAAATCGCCAGTCCGCAAGAGGCCCGTGAGATCATAGGGCTGAAGGCGGCTTGAGGTCGAAGGAATAGAAAGGGAGTGCCTTGGACGAAGACGGGACGAGCACGGCGCAGGACGAGACTGCCCAGTCTGGCGGGCTGATCAATCTCGTTGCGGATACTCTCTTTGCCCTCACGGAGAAATCCGAGGGCTTGAGCATCCGTGCCATAGCGCAAGCGACCGACAACAGCCGCAGTTCGACGCACCGGATTCTCCAGGCCCTCTCTCGTAGCGACTTCGTTCAACAATCCGAGAGCGGCAGTTATGTCGTCGGCCCGCGAATGCTGATGCTGGCGGCGCGGGTGTTCGGTGTCGTGCCTGTCCTTCAGATTGCACATGTGATCATGAAGGACCTGGTTCAGGAGCTGGGTGAGACCTGCTATCTCGCCACGTTTTCCGAGGCGGACGGCCATGCCACTTATGTCCACCGGATCGAGAACGATCATCCGGTGCGATACATCCAGGCGCTTGGCTCGACGATACCGCTTCATGCGGGTGCCGTCGGCAAGGCTATTCTCGCGGCCTTGCCAGACTTCGATTTGGGTAAGCTCGATATGAAGGTCTACACCCCGAACACTCAGAACTCTCTGACAGAATTGAAGGCCAGTGTCGCCCTGGCGAGGAAGAATGGTTATGCGACGAGTATCGAAGAGCGTGTGGTCGGCGTCGGCGGAGCGGCTGCGGCCGTTCGTTCGGGCGATCGAGTGATCGGAGCACTGACGGTCTCGGTTCCCAAGAACCGGATACCTCCAGAAGGGCTCGACAAAATTGGCCTTTGCGTGAGCAAGCACGCCGAGGCGCTTTCATCCATGCTGACTGCCATCGGCGTGGAGCGCATTTAGCAAGGGTCAGTCCCAGCGAAGGATGATCGGCGGGTGTCACTGCGATGCGCCTCAGAATGCGTCGCACGACGACGCTTGCCTACAGTTTGGCGAGGCACCATGGACTTACTGTCTAATTTCCGGTCGATGCTCGGCGCCGCAAATGTTCTAACAGGCAACGACGCGGCACCTTACCTGACCGATTGGCGAGGAGTATATCAGGGCGCCGCGCAGTGCGTGGTGCGGCCTGCGACCACCGAGCAAGTGGCCGGGATCGTGGCACTTTGCGCCAGCTCGGAAATCCCGATCGTTCCCCAGGGCGGCAACACCGGGCTGGTAGGTGGCGCCACGCCTGACGCGAGTGGCAAGGCCGTGGTCGTGTCAATGTCGCGGTTGAGCCGTGTCTGCGGCTTCGATCCTGAAAACAACACGGTCACCGTCCAAGCTGGCTGCGTGCTGCAGACCCTTCAGGAATATTGCCGCGACCGGGATCGATTGTTCCCGCTATCGCTTGCGGCGGAAGGCAGCTGCACAATTGGTGGCAATCTTGCCAGCAATGCCGGCGGATCGCAGGTGTTGCGGTACGGCACAATACGCGAACTGACGCTGGGTCTCGAAGTCGTCACCGCTGACGGGGAGATATGGAACGGGCTTGGCGGCCTGCGAAAGGACAACACGGGGTACGACCTGAAGTCATTGTTCGTGGGCAGCGAAGGGACGCTAGGCATTATCACGACCGCTACGCTGAAGCTTTTCCCGCTGCCCCGAATGACCCAGACGGCGCTTGTGGCGACAAAAGGGATGGCGAGCTGTGTCCAGCTGCTCATCCGACTTCAGACGCAAATTGGGTCGAGTTTGACGGCATTCGAGGTCATGGCGAATGAGTGCCTGAAACTGGTCACATCACAATTTCCGCAGCAACATCTGCCTTTCGACGGCTCCTCAGTCGATGCGCCCTGGTTCGCCTTGCTGGAACTGTCCGGCAGCCAGGACCGGGAAGGGCTGGGCGAGTGCCTAGAAACCATGCTGGGCGACGCTTTGGAGGCGGGTGAGATTTGCGACGCGACCATTGCGACGAGCGTGGAACAGGAGCGGGCCTTTTGGCATCTTCGCGAAAGCATCACGCTAGCGCAGGCCAAGGGCGGCAAAGGCATCAAGCACGACATCGCGCTTCCGATCTCGAAAATCCCCGAATTCGTCGAGGAAATGGACCGAAACCTTTCGACGACATTCCCTGGCCTGTCGGTAATGCCGTTTGGGCATCTTGGCGACGGTAACCTTCACTACAACGTCGGCCCCTCTCCGAGGTTCGCAGAGGATGCCCTACAGCGCAGCCATGATCGGATTTATGTGATGGTGCACGACGCCGTCCATGCGCTCGGTGGGTCGATAAGTGCCGAACACGGCATCGGCCAGCTGAAACGGGGTGAGTTGAAGCGCTACAAGACGGCTCACGAATTGGCAATGATGCGCTCCATCAAGGCGGCATTCGACCCCATGAACATCTTAAATCCTGGAAAAGTTATCTGACCAAACAGTCTGGCGGGTCTTGGCGAAGTCGCGAATACCTGAATGGAGCCTACATGAAGTATCTCAGTTTTTTTGCTTCCGGATTGCCGACCTGGGGCGTCGTTTCTGGCGATTATGCATTGGCAATTGGCTTGGTCGATGGTGCTCCCTCGACACTTCGACAGGCCATGTCGGACAAGAGCGATCTGGCATCTCTCGGCGCCCTTGCGCGCCGTCTGCCCCTAGCAGATATCGAGTACCTTCCTGTTATCCCCGACCCCGACAAGATCATCTGCGTCGGGCTGAATTACGAGGAGCACAGGAAAGAAGCGGGGCGGGCCGTCGTGGGACATCCGACGCTATTCACCCGTTTTGCCAATGTCCAAGTCGGGCATGGCAGGCCACTGCTTCGCCCGAAAGAGTCGATCGAATTCGACTATGAGGGCGAACTGGCCCTGGTGATCGGAAAGGGCGGCCGATCCATTCGTGAGGAGGATGCCTTCAGTCATATTGCTGGCTATGCCTGCTACAATGACGGATCGATCCGGGACTGGCAGCGCCACACCTCGCAATTCGTGCCCGGAAAGAACTTCATCGGCACAGGCGCTTTCGGACCCTGGCTTGTGACACCGGACGAGGTCGGCCCGCTCGACAACCTGCAGATCGAAACGCGCCTGAACGGCGAAACGGTGCAGAAGTCGACCCTCGGCCATATGATTTTCGACATCCCTACGATCATCGCCTACTGCTCCACCTTCACCCGGCTCGAGGTCGGCGACGTCATCGTAACAGGCACACCCGGCGGGGTGGGCATGAAGCGGGAACCTCCCCTGTGGATGAAGGCGGGTGACGTGGTCGAAGTCGAGATCGACCGCGTTGGCCTGCTGCGCAACCCAGTCGAGGACGCAGCGTGAATCCAGGTCAACATATTTCGGGCGGTCGAACCTGCTGCCTAAAGCCAGATGGAGGACGATGTGATGGCGCAAGGACACAATAAGGGCGATTCCAAGATCGAGGCCCTGCTTGCTGTGGTCGAGCAATTCCAGCCGGGCGTGCGCGAGCGCTTTGAACTGCGCCGTCGCATCGACCCTGCCTTCGCAGAGGCTGTATTGACCTATGCCGCCCGACTGTTTGGCCGCCCGGTGCTGGACGTCCGCACCCGGCTGCTCGTCATGGTCGGCCAGTTCACCATGTCCCGCCGGCACGCCCGACTGCGCGAAACCGTGATTGCCGCCTGCAACCACGGACTAAATCTCAACGAAGTTCTCGAGGTCATACTCCAGTGCTCGATCTACGGCGGCGAGTCGATCGTGGACGAGCCGCTGGAGATATTCGCCGAGGAGGCCGGCGCACGCGGTCTGCTCGACGGCGTCAGCGCGAAGGCCCTGCAACCGGGCCAACGCAATGCGGAACGAAGCCTGGAGGCCGAGCGCCAAACCTGGCATCCGGTCGATTCAAAGGATCCACGGGCAGATTCCCTGTTGAAGAAGTATGGCTGGCACGGGATCAGCATCGCGCTGGTGCTTCGGCCGCTACACACGCTGAACAACGCGACCTTCCTCGAATCTCTCGACGAAAACTTCACGCACGCCTTCTACGATTTCGGCTACAGCGACATGTACGGTCGACAGGTTCTCGATCACCGGACCCGGCTCCTGTGCATGGTTGGCAACACTCTCGCCATTGGAGAAATCGTCCAGACCCGCCACCACATGCGCACGGCCATCAAGCAAGGCGCTTCGGCACGCGAGGTTCTTGAGGTGCTGTTCCAGTCCGTTGTGACGGTCGGCCATCCGAACATCGTGCCGGAGCGGTTCCGCGATCTCGCGAAGATCGTCGAAGAGGAATCCGGCGCCTCGTTCTAGGCGTCGGAGCACCAACGGGAGAAATGACAGTGGGCGAGCGCAGGATACTGATCGTTGGGGCAACGGGCCTTGTGGGGGCGGCCGCCACCGAACATTTCTCGTCCTTGCCCGGATGGGACGTTGTGGCTTTGTCCCGCCGCCCTCCGTTGGCGCAGGCGAGTTATCACATTGCGGTCGACCTGACCGACCGCGACGCCTGCCTCAACGCATTCAAGGGGGCACCAAGGGTCACCCATATCCTCTATGCCGCTCTCTACGAAGAGGAGGATCTGGAGACGGGCTGGCGCAGCACGTCGCAGGCGGGCATCAACCTGCAGATGCTGCAGAACGTCGTGGAAAGCGTCGAGGCGACATCCGAACTGAGCCACGTCACGATCCTGCAGGGCGGCAAGGCCTATGGTTCGCACCTCGGGCGGGTGCCGGTTCCGGCCAAGGAACGCTGGCCGCGGATGTCGCATCATATCTTCTACTGGCAGCAGGAGGACTATTTGCGGGCTCGCTCCGCCGAGGCCGGTTGGGCCTTCTCGGTCCTGCGGCCGCAGCTTATTCTCGGCGATGCCTTGCGCAGTCCAATGAACATTGTCGCGGCGCTGGGTGTCTATGCCAGCGTCATGCGCGAGATGGGACGGCCATTGACGTTCCCAGGCGGCGGCGCCTATGTGACCGCCTGTGCCGACAGCCGGCTCATTGCGGGCGCTGCGGAGTTCTGCGCCACACGGCCTGAGGCGGCGGGCGAGACATTCAATGTCGTCAATGGAGACGCCGTCGTCTGGCGTGACCTCTGGCCCTCGATCGCCGCCCACTTCAACATGCCGGTCGGCGATGACGAGCCTATGAAGCTAAGCGAGCAGATGCCGCTCTTTTCGGACTGGTGGGATCGCATTGTGGCAGCTCACAGCCTCAAAATCCTGTCCATGAACGAAATCGTCGGTGCTTCCTGGCAGACTGCGGATCTGACTCTGGGCTATGGGCGCGAGCGCCCCTTCGACAGGCTGATGAGCCCAATCAAGCTGCGCAAGGCCGGTTTTAGTGACTGTACGGACACGGAAGACGCCATTTTGCACTGGCTGAAGCGAATGCAAACGGCACGTATTCTACCCTCCTGACGCACCCGAGGGCAGCTTTTTGGCTCGTGCCTGCGCCCGCAAATGCTCTGCACTTTTCAGTTACTCCGGTGGTTCTTTCAATCCAAGAACGTTGACGTTTTCGTGCCTATCTGCTAAATTGGGTCATCGTCCCGCTATGTGGGACAATTAGGGAGGAGCGCGGTGACTTGCATCCCGCTTGGTCAAACCGAAGGTCAACGCTGCCGGCTTGTCGGCTGACGCCTGGCCAGCTGCCTTGGTTTCATCGAAAGACCTTGCCGCCTGGCATGAGGCCGAGACCTGGTGCCCGACTTCGGGATTGGCACGGAAAATCGAACTGGCAGTGAGCCGCAGAGCCGCTTGGACCCGCAGGTGTGACTTCATGGCCTGCACGTAGGAGCCGGATGCGGGTAGGGCGCCGTAGACCGCGCCGCGCCCATCTAGAAACAGAAATGGCGGGCATGTCGCTCGCGATCAAGGGAGGACTGTCAATGCAAACAATGTCTCGAAGGAACGTTCTGAAGCTGGGTGGCATAGCCATTGCCAGTCCGTTCATTATCCGCAACGCACGTGCGGCCGAGTTCAACTACAAGCTTGGCCTCGAGCTTCGCGACGATCAGCCGCTGCCGAAGCGGATGTTGGAAGCCGCCGCGACGATTGCCGAGGAGACGAATGGCCGGTTGCAGATCCAGGGCTTTCCCAATGGCGCCTTGGGTAACCCAGTCGAGACGCTCAATCAGGTCAGGTCCGGCGCCCTTGAATTCCTGACCTCGTCCTTCGGGATACTTTCCACGCTCGATCGGCGAGCCGGTTTGCCGACGTTGGGATTCATTTTCGAGAACTACGACCAAGTCTGGAAGGCCATCGACGGTGATCTGGGCAAATATGTGGCCAAAGTGATCGCCGAGCACGGCGAACTGGCCGTCGTGGATGGCATCCATGACATCGGTTTTCGCCATGTAACGTCGAACAACGGATTGTTTGCGCAGCCCGCAGACCTGAAAGGGGTCCGGATCAGGACGCCCCCAACTCCATTCCTGACGTCGCTGTTCAGTGCGCTCGGCGCCTCGCCCACTCCGATCGCTTTCGGTGATCTCTATTCAGCGCTGCAGACCGGGACGGTGGATGCGCAAGAGAATCCGCTGACGGTGGTCGCCAGCTACAAGTTCTATGAGGTACAGAAGTTCTGCACGCTTACCTCCCACACCTGGGACGGCTGGGTGCCTGTGGCAAACCGCGCCGCTTGGGAGAGACTGCCGGAGGATATTCGTCAGGTGGTGGCTCGCAATTTCCAGAAGGCCGCTCTGCAACAGCGCAAGGACATAGCAACGCAGGTCGCCGCGGTGCGGACGGATCTCGATCAGAAAGGGCTGCAGTTCGGCAGCCCTGGCCCGGGCGTGTATCGCAAGACACTGCAAGGAACCCAGTTCTATTCAGACTGGAAAAAACAAATCGGCGCGGAGGCATGGGGTGTCCTCGAAGGCGCAGTCGGAAAGCTGGGATGAGATGACCATGACCGCGGCCGACGACGGAAAGACACTCGACGCAATCGTTCAATGCCATGAGGCAAAAACCGTCGGCATGCCCAAGAGAGACTCGCTGTCCAGGATTTTGGATCTGGTGGTGGCGTTGGCTGCCCATGCAGGCGCCATCCTCCTGATTGGCGAGATCGTCCTATTGTCGGCCGCGGTCTTCTTCCGATACGTCCTTCGCTCGCCGCTGATCTGGTCGGACGAACTGGCCGAGCTCATTCTCATCTGGCAAGCCATGCTGGGTGCGGTAGTTGCCTTTCATGCCGGTCAGCATCTGAGGCTAAGCGTTCTGTCGGACGCGCTGCCGATCAGGGCGAGGGCGTTCCTCGAAATGGTATGTCTCATCCTCACGGCGCTCGTGGCGGGGCCTTTGGCGTTCTATGCGCTCAAGGATGCAAGAGCGGACCTTGGCTTGATGACGCCCGTGCTTGAGATCTCACCCGCCTGGCAAACGGGTGCGTTGATTGTCGGGCTCGGGTTGATCGCGATCTTGGCTCTTGGTACCCTGATCCAGAAAATCACGGCTGACAATCGGTCGACGACGCTTGCGGCATTTGGAACGGTCGCAGCCGTCATGGCGGCAGCCTGGATGCTCCAAGACGAATTTTCTGGCTTGGGCAATCTGAACCTGGTCGTCTTCTTCATCGGGCTCGTCGGGGCCTGCATAGCGATTGGCCTGCCAATCGCTTTCTGCTTCGCGATTGCGGCAATGGCCTATGTCTTGTTTGCCACACACGCCCCACTCGACATCGTGCCGGCCCGGATGGAAACGGGGATGGCTCACATCCTGCTTCTTTCGGCTCCGCTGTTCATCGCGCTTGGTGCGCTGCTGGTCATTTCCGGCATGGCCAACAACATGGTCAAGCTTCTCGTGGCGTTGGTCGGCCATGTGAGGGGCGGCTTATCCTATGTGCTTATCGGCGGCATGGCTCTTCTGTCAGGCATTTCCGGGTCGAAGGCTGCCGACATGGCGGCGATCGCCCCGGTCCTCGTGCCGGAAATGCGCCGCCGCGGCGCCAATGACGGCGAAATCGTCGGTCTGCTCGCCGCATCCTGCGCCATGTCGGAGACAATTCCGCCAAGCCTGATCCTCATCATGACCGGGGCCGTAACCGGCGTTTCGATCGGCGCCTTGTTTGCGGCCGGCTGGTATCCGGCGCTTGCCCTCGCGGCCCTTCTTTGTGTGCTGGCCCGGTTCCGGGCCGCAAGATCGGGCGAGGACCAGTCCGAGAAGGCAAGCTGGGGCAAGATCGGCAAACTGGCGATCGTCGCAGTGCCCGTGCTGGTTCTGCCATTCCTGATCCGAGGCGCGGTGGTCGAGGGCATCGCCACCGCGACCGAGGTGGCGACGGTCGGCATTGCCTATGTCCTGATCCTGACTCTGCTGATCGAACGCCGCTTCGACTGGCGCCGGCTCTATGCGTCGCTAAAGGACGCATCGGCGTTGACGGGGGTCATTTTCATAATCTTGGCCTCCGCGAACGCCATGGCTTGGGGCTTCGTCCAGTCCGGCTTCTCATCGATCCTTGCCGGCGTGGCGGGTACACTCCCTTGCGGAACTTACGGGTTCCTGGTGATATCCATCATCGTGTTCATCATTCTGGGGAGCATCCTGGAGGGCATTCCGGCCATTGTCCTCCTTGGACCTCTGCTTTTCCCGGTTGCCAAGTCCCTGGGTGTATCCGAGGTGCACTTTGCGCTGGTTACGGTGATGGCCATGGGCCTTGGGCTTTTCGCCCCGCCTTTTGGCGTCGGCTTCTACACGGCCTGCGCCATTTGCCGCGTCGAACCGGCCGTGGTCATGAAAGCGATATGGCCCTATCTCGGTGTCATCTTTGTGGGGATTGTCCTGGTCGCGGTTGGTCCAATTGTCGTCGAAGAAATTGGCGTGATCTGGTAGCCGAAATTCTAAGATTTGCCGGTTCCCCAGGTGTCGCAATGATTTCAGGAGGTGGGTTGGGGATTTTGGCTTGGCCGGCCGCGAGACTGCATTGCTGCGACGCATTCGTTGGCGCGAGGCACATCGTCCTCCACAACAGCGGCCCGGCTCGGCGCTCGCACACACAATGGTTCGCCGGCGGCAATGGAGCAGAATGAGATGCTTGTGCAAGACAAAATGACCAGGGTTATTCTTGGCGGAACGGTTGTGACTGGCCGCTCGGCACAAGCTCCCTTGCCAAGTCACGATGTCTGGCTGAGCGGTGAAAAGATCGTGGCCATTGCGCCCTCCGGCGAACGAAGCGTGCCGGCAGAGTGCGATGTTGTCGATGCGCGCCACGCAATCGTCATGCCAGGGCTGATCGATTCACACCGGCATCTGTGGCAGACGACTTTGCGGGGAATGTGTTCCGACATGATCGCGCCGGAGTACAGACATCAGCTCCGCGAAGCGCTGGTTCCTTTTTTCCGTCCGCAAGATGTCTACGCCGCGACCCTGGCCGGCGCCCTGGAACTGATCGACTGCGGCATCACAACTGTGTTGGACTGGGTTCATATTCTGAACAGCCCCGAACATGCCGACGCCTCGGTCGCGGCCTTGCAGGCGTCGGGCATGCGAGCCGTTTTCGCGCACAGCGCACCAAATGACACCGATGCGCCGCTTTGGTGGTCGAACAGCGATCGTAAGCATCCTTCCGACGTGCGACGTCTGCGCAAGAAGCTTTCGGATGACGAGGCGCTCGTGACCATGGCCTTCGCTGCTCGGGCGCCACAGCTCGTCCAGCGCGTGGTGCGAGTTCATGACTGGCACCTGGCACGTGAACTCGGCCTGCGGATCGCCACGGATGGCGGGATCGGAGGAGGGCTTTGGGGAGGACGCACCTACCCGATCAGATTGCTACAGCAGGACGATCTTCTGTGGCCGGGCACGGTTTATATTCATTGCAACAATCTAGCCCCCGACGAGTACGATCTTATCGCTGGTACAGGTGGCCATATTTCGATTTCTCCCTGCGCTGAAATGTTTGTCGGATTTGGAATGCCCGCGACTCAAAACGCCTTGAGCCACGGGACAAGGCCGGCGTTATCAACGGACTCCGTGATTTTCGTAGCAGGTGACATGTTCGGCACGATGCGGTCGACGTTAAGCTCACTGCGGGGGATGTTGGGATATGAGGCAACCCTTGCAGACAAGGGTGTCGAGCCTTGGGACATCACAACGGCCGACATATTGGAGATGGCGACAGCGCGGGGAGCTGCCGCCCTCGGCCTGTCGGACAGGACAGGTACGCTCGAAGTCGGCAAATCAGCCGATATCGTGCTTTTGAATACCCGATCGGTCCGCCTTTCGCCCCTCAACAATCCCCTGTCGACGATCGTCCTTTTGGCCACCCCCGCCGATGTCGAGACTGTCCTGATCGCCGGCAAGATCGTGAAGAAGAATGGTGTCCTCACGAATTTCGATCTGAACGCAGTCATCGATGGTGTCACAAAAAGCCGAGACTGGCTCGTCGCAAAAGGGGGCTCTCAGCTTGGTCCTGCGGTGAAGAGACGGCTGGCAGACAGTGGATTCGACCACCTGTGATCACCGACTGACTGAGTACCTGCGTACAGGGAGCACGCGACCCGTCGGCCCGCCTGGGCAGCGTAGAGATGAAAACGAACAACTATGGAGGAAGACATGTCCACCTACAGCTATTTCCTTCACCTCAGGCGGCCGAGCTTCCGCCTGGTCTTGAAGAGCGGCAGCTCCTTTCCCTCGGGTTTGGATCCCATTGACTGGAAGTTCAAGGAGGAGCGGCCTTATGACAAAGTCCATGCCGAGGTGATGAAGGACATCGAGCGTCAGGGCTTTGGCGCCTATCAACAGGATATACGGTCAGAAGACATTCCTGGTGCGCGTATCGCTACGTCGTCAAGGAGATAGGCGAATGGCCGAACATTATTGCGACTATCTCTACAAACATCTGCCGGCATTCAGACTTGTGATTCCAAAGGACGGCCCCATGCCGCCCGCCACCACCGCGGACGACTGGCAACTGGTCAGAAACAGATCGGCATCACAGCTTTCGGTCGACGGTCGAGATCAGGTTGACAGCGAAGGATACGCAATCATCCGGGTCAATGTGACCCTGGGTGAGCTCCTGTCGCTCTAACGCATGTCGCCCAGAATTGTTGGCCCGGCATGGGCAGGGGGCGAAGCGGCTGGCTTCGAGTCATGGGGCTGCTGGAGCCACCACTGGGAAGCGGCCGCGGCGCCGCCACCTCAGTCTTTTCGACGGCATTAAGTGGGACACTGTCTTGACTAAAGGGACAGTTTAGTCAAAACTTGATCAAGGTGCGGGATCGCTCGAAGCGCTGGTCGTGGGACTGTCGGCAAAGGCGCTTGATTGTGCCGAATGCTCAGAGCGCATCCGCGGGATCGCGTACGCGCTCGACAGCCAAGATAAAAATGCATCAGCCACCCGTGAGGAGGAAAGACCGATGAGAGCACCCTATCCGAATTTGCCCAGTTACTCAGAGATCATGGCTCGCACGGATGGCCCGGCTGGTTCGGGCTGGGGCGTCTTCGGTGACGATGATCATATCGGGACGATCAATCTTCTGTCTCCGGAGGCCGTCGTCAGCGCCGCCTCATTGGTGAAGCGTGGCGCAACCTTCAATCTGGACTACGAGTTGAACGCGTTCGCGCCGCCGGTTTCCCCCTACCGTCGAGGAATTCAGCACACCGTCGTGTCGCGCCATGACGGTCAAGTCTATGACGATTTCGTCAGCGACTTCTTTTTGCAAGGCAGCTCGCAGATCGACGGTCTGCGGCACCATCGCCACAAGATCCACGGATTCTATGGAAACGTGCCAGCGTCAGCAGTGGAGGCGGGCTCGCCGGCGCTCGGGGTTCAGCACATTGCCCAGAAAGGAATTGCGGGCCGGGGCGTGCTTCTCGATGTCCAGCGATATCTTGAGGAGCAAGGGCGACCTCTGGATCTCGCCACCAACTCCGTGATTGCGCTCAGTGATCTGGAGGGAGCGGCCGAGGCCCAGGGCATCTCGTTCGAACGAGGCGATATCCTTCTGCTGCATACCGGCTGGGCCAGACATTTCCTGAACGATCTGACGACGGAGGATAGGGCTTGGATCATCAAGGAGCGCACATTCTGCGGTGTCGAACAGTCGCGCGAGATGCTGGCTTGGATTTGGGACAACCACTTCTCAGTCCTCGCAAGCGATACCGTCGTGGTCGAGGTGATGCCGAGCATCCCGACGTCGCCATTCGAAACAAATGTCGGGCGCCTGATGCATCCCGATCTCATTGCGCTTCTCGGCGTCTGTCTCGGCGAGATGTGGAAACTTGACGAGCTGGCCGCGGATTGCGCGCGGGATGGCGTGTATGAGTTCCTGCTGACAGCCAAGCCGTTGAACCTTGTCGGAGGCGTTGGTTCGCCGCCGAACGCGCTGGCGATCAAGTAACTCCGGGAGGTGTTGAGGCCCCGCAAGCAGCATTCATCCAACCGCTCAAATCGGATCGCTGCCGGCCTGAAACCAGCTTCGCACGCCCTTGTATCTTGGGTCAGCAAGCGACAGGTGCGACGCTCCGACCTCACCCAAGCTACCCTTGCCCCATCTCAAAGGTCACGAATGACGAAGCAAATCGATACCAGCGGCAGTCGGTTTCTGCATCGAGTTCACGTACCATCTCGTCGACCTCCGCGACAGGTGAGCAGGGCTCCATGCGGGTGGTGTAAGTGCCCGGCCTCTCCCTGAAACGAGAGCCGCGACGCGGGGGCAGGTCCATAGCGAAAGCGTATAGAGCGCATTTGAAAAATGTATTACCTCCAAAGTCCTGATTGCCCGATAGTCCCCCACGGGTTCCACTGAACTCAGCGTGCCCACGGCTCAACGCCCGGCACTAAGGGAGGATAAATTGACGACATTCGCAACCATGTTGCGATCGCTTGCCGTTGTCGCAACGATCGCTAGCGTCACCCCTGCATTTGCCGGTGGCGTGGATGAGCTGCCCAAGAGCATCCAGGATGAGCTCTATAGCAAAGACATGATGGATCCGATGCAGCCGCTCGCGGAAAGCGCCTACCGCGACTGGAAGCCCAAGAAGGGTCCGCCTTGGACGATCGGCTACGCCAGCTCCTATGCTGGTAACACCTGGCGCGCCGACGTCATGAAGCGGCTCCAGGAAGAGATTATTCCGAAATGGAAGAAGCTCGGCCTGATCAAGGACGTGATCATCACCCAGTCCAATCTGAACGACTCCACGCAGATTCAGCAGATGCGGCAGTTGGTTGACCAGGGCGTCGACGCGATCATCGTCTGCTGCTCGAACCCGACGTCACTGAACCAGACCGTCGAATATGCCCACCAGCGTGACGTCCCGGTTTTCTCTGCCGTTGGCTATCTCACCTCGCCTTATGCGGTGAACACTTCGGCGAACTTCGTCGTGGGTGGCAGCATGCTCGGCGAATGGATGGCCAAGCAGATCAACGGCAAGGGCAATGTCCTGGTGGTCGAAGGCATTCCGGGCGCGTCTGCTTCGGACTCACAGAACGTCGGCGTTCTGAAGGCCCTGGCGAAGTACCCGGACATCAAGGTCGTGGGCCAGGTTGCCGGCATGTGGACCGATCAGGTTGCCCAGTCGGAAATCCAGAAGTGGCTGGCCACCAATCCAGGCGATCTGAACGGCATCATCATACAGTCGGCATCTGAACTGGGCGCCTTGCGCGCACTGCAGCAAAGCGGCCGCGATATGGTCCCGTTCTCGATCGGCGGTGAGATCGGCGCGCTTTGCTACTGGCGCAACAACAAGGATTTCATCTCGCAGGCGATCCATGCCTGGCCTCCGGGGGACGACTTCGAGTTCGGCTGGAATGTCATGATGCGCACGCTCGAGGGCCAAGGCCCGAAGATCCAGTCGATCCTGACCAAGCCGCAGACCATGACCTACGACCAGCTTGAAAAGGCCGTCCCGGCTGATTGCAGCGAAGATTCCGATGGCTGGTACAACGTTGGTGCCCAAAACTGGGCAAGCAAGGATTACCTGGACCAGTTTTTCCTGCGTCCGGCCGATCCCGAAGCCTTCAAGGCGAACTGACCGAAAGAGGTCTGGCCACCCCGTCAGCGGTGACGGGGTGGCATTTCCTTCATTCCGTGCAAGTCTAGCCGACCAACGTCGGCCAACTGGACCTATGATGTCGTACCCCACGGTTGAACTCTCATCGGTCAGGAAGACCTTCGGGCCGACTGTAGCGCTCGGCGGTTGCAACCTGACGGCCTACGCTGGGGAGGTTCATGCGATCATTGGCGGCAACGGCTCGGGCAAGAGCACGCTGGCGAAGGTCATCTCCGGCGTACTGATACCGGACAGTGGCCAGGTGTCGATACTCGGAAAGTCGGCAACGTCTCCGCACGAGGCGCGCCAGCTGGGCATCTCAAATGTCTTTCAGGAGGTGCTCGTCGCGGACGAGTGCTCGGTGCTGGATAACCTCTATCTGGGCGCGGATGGCCTTTTGGGTTCGTCCATGAACCGGGAAGAAAAAGAAGCCAAGGCATCCGCATTGATGCGCGAACTCCTCGGCTTTGACATCAATCTCTCCGGGTTGGTGGGCGAACTACCCCTGAGCGTCAAACAATGGGTGACGATAGCCAGGGCTCTCCTGACTGATCCCAAAGTCCTGATTCTCGACGAGTCCTCGGCCGCGCTCGACTTCGATTCCACGGAAAGGCTGTTCCGCAAGATGCGGCAGCTCAAGCAACGGGGGGCAAGCATCCTGATCGTCACCCACCGGATCGCCGAGCTGGTGCGTATCGCCGACCGTGCGACGGTTTTGCGCGACGGCGTGGATGTCGGCAGGCTGGCGAAGGAAGAGATTACCGAGGCCAGGATTCTCGAACTGATTGCCGGTGCCGAGCGCAGCGGCACAAATCGTGATCAGCCGTTGCCGACGCGGCGCGGCGATCGGCCGGTCCTCCGCGCAACCGATTTTCGGGTCTGGTCAGACGCTGCCCCCGTGAGATTCACCGTGTATCCTGGCGAGGTCGTCGGGATTACCGGGCTGGATGGGCAGGGGCAGGCGGATTTCGTAAGATGCATCGCTGGCATCCAGTCTCCGATCGCCGGCCGGTTGGTGGTGGTCAACGACGGCAAGGCCAGTGAGGTCACGGATCTCGCATCGGCGCGACGCAATAACATCAGCTATGTCAGCGGCGATCGCAAGAAAGAGGGCACCTTTCCCAATCTGAGCATTTACGAGAACCTGCTGCTTCCGGTGTATCGCGAATTCCGCTCGGGCGGGGTGCTCAACTTCATTAACCGCACCAAGCTGACGCCGGTGTTTGAGTGGGAATCCAGCAAACTGGCCGTTAAGATGGGGAGCCCGGAGAACCTCATCACGTCGCTGTCCGGCGGTAACCAGCAGAAGGTACTGATTGCCAGGGCCTTCGCGGAAAAACCGGTGGTTCTGGTGCTCAACGATCCTGCCCGCGGCATTGACGTCGGGGCCAAGCTCGATCTCTACCGCAACCTGAAGGAATTCGCTGCGCGCGGCAACGCCGTGGTTTTCCTGTCCAGTGAACTGGAGGAATTTCTGAACCTGTGCACGCGGGTTCACGTGTTTCGCAATGGCGCCATATCGGCGGATTTCGAACCGCCTTTCGATGGCCATGCCATCCTCAACGCCATGTTCGGCCGCCGCGCGACGGCGCGCTTGCCCGGCGAGGCCGCCAACGAGAATGGCCCAGGCAAGCCGGCGACTGTCGCCGAGAGTCACAATCCCAGACTTGAGCAGGGCAGGCCGGTGCCGAGGCCTGTGACGCTGCTGAACAAGGAGGTAAACCATATGGCGGCAACCCCATCTTTCATGCTGAGTTGTCCTGATATCGCGCCTGGTAGCGTCATCCCGGACCGGTTCACCGAGGACAACCGGCTTTCGCCGAGACTTGTTTGGTCTGGGCCGCCGGAAGGCACGCGCAGCTTTGCCTTGGCCGTCACCGATCCTGATCTGCCGGAAGCATTTAATTTCCCCCGCTCGTTTGCGCACTGGCTGGTGGCGAACATTCCGGTCGAGGTTCGTGAGCTCCCAGAAGGCGCCAGCGGCAGCTTGCGGCTGACGCACGGCGCCGCTGAGTTCAACAGCGACTTCGTGACATTCAAGATCCCAGGGTTCGGCAAGGGATATGGCGGCCCTTGGCCACCGGACAGGGCTCACCGGTACTTTTTCACGCTCTATGCGCTCAAGGCGGACAAGGTCGAGTTGCCGGCCGACGCCGATCTTGGCGCATTTGCGGCTGCGGTCATGCCGGTGGCCATCGATGCAGCGTCGTTCGTGGCAGTCTACGGGCCAGCAAAGAAGTCTCTGCCCGCGTAAAAACCGGGCAAGTAATTCCCCAATCAGGAGGATCGCATGAGTAGATATGGAAGCAGGAGCAGCTTTGATCTGGAGTGGATCGAGCGATGGGCAAGGAAGGTCAATGACGACCGCATTTTGCCGGTAGTAGGGCGGTTTTTCACGAGTAAGTTCGTGCTCGGCTTCGACGACACGGAGTATCTCGTCGACGTCCGGGGCGGCAAGATCCAGAAGATTGCGCAAGGCCTCACTCCGAATGACATGGGAGTCGAATTTTGGCTCAAGGCGCCGAGCAGCGCCTGGTCGAAATTTGCCCAGGAAATCCCACCGCCGATGTTCAACGACATATGGGCGATGGCGCATCCGCTGCACAAGCAGCTGATTATCGAGGGCAATTCGCTCCCCTTCTGGCAAAATCTGCGGGCGCTGACGCGCATGCTCTCGCTGATGCGACAAGTTTAACGGCAGCGCAGGAGAGTTGTCATGAATACACACGATCCAATCGTTGGGCGCTACGTCTACGTCCAGTGCGAAGGCAAGACGTACCGCACCTATTACGAGGAACACGGCGAGGGCATTCCGATGGTCTGCCTGCACACGGCCGGCACGGACGGGCGCCAGTATCGGCACCAGTTGTGCGACCCGGACATCAGCCTGAATTTCCGCGTTATCGCTTTCGACATGCCCTGGCACGGCAAGTCGATCCCGCCTGCAGACTTTCACCTGATGGAAGACGAGTACAAACTCACAACCAAATTTTACTGTGAGTTCATCGTGGCGTTCTGTCGGGCCCTCGAACTGCGCAAGCCGGTCCTCATGGGCCAGTCGATGGGCGGCAACATCTGCCTGGCGCTGGCATTGCGCTATGAGAGCGAGTTTTCGGCCTTTATCGCGCTAGAGGCATGCGACTACTCGCCGGGATGGTGGATCGACGCGCTGCATCACCCCCATATCCATGGCGGCGAGGTGGTTGCGACTTCGGTGTTCGGCCTCATGGCACCGCTCTCGCCGGACGACTATCGGTGGGAAACCTGGTGGTACTACGCGCAGGGCGGTCCCGGCATCTTCAAGGGCGATCTGTACTTTTACAGCGTCGATTCTGACTTCCGGGATCAATGCCAGAAGATTTCTGGGAAGGTGCCGATCTATTTCCTTACCGGTGAGTATGACTTCGCCTGCACGCCGGAAATGACCCAGCGCACGGCCGAAAAAGTCAAGAATTCGGAATGCATCATCTTTGGCGGCGGCCACTTCCCGACCTCGGAAGACCCGGCAAAATTCAAGGAAGTGATCACGCCGGTGCTGAAGAAGATCCTTGGTGCGGATCCCGAACGGCGCGGCCAGGGCAGCAACGCCCTTTCCGGACGGAGCATTTCCGAAACTCGGTCGACCGCTCGCAGTGAGCGGACCAGTGAAGGCCGGAAGGTCATCGAGTTCTAGGTTGCGCTAGCAACGAAAGACAAATGTTGATGTCCCAGTCCAGGGGTTCCCAGAACACCTACCTGTTGGTCCCGATCCTGCTGATCGCGCTGCTCTTGAGTACCGCGGTCATCAGGGGGCCGAACCTTGTGTCCTTGTCGGGGTTCGGTAGCGCGATCATCGTGTCGGCGCCCCTGATCCTGGCGACATTCTCACTCATGGCCCTGGCTGTGGCGGGACGTGGGACAGTCGACCTTGCGGTCGGACCCTTGCTCGCCTTCATCAACGTCACGATCGTCAAGCTCAATGGCCTTGGCATCGTCACGGGTCCCTTTGGCGTCTTTCTGGTCGCCCTGGGGATTGGCGTTCTCTATCAGCTCTTCTTTGCCCTCATCATCATTTTCGTGCGCGTCCAGCCGATCATTGTAGCGCTCAGTGGCTTTCTGGCCCTGACCGGGATCAACCTCGTCATCCTCCCAAGACCTGGCGGCACCGCACCGGACTGGATGTCGTCCTGGGGCCTCGGCAACACGATCTTTTCACCGATCTTGCTGATCGTGCTGCTGGCTATCGCGGCCTGGCTGCTGTTCACCACGACGTCGTTTTACGCGAATTTGCGTTTGATGGGCTACGATGAGCGTGCGGCTTATACGAGCGGCGTCCGCATCAACGTGGTGCGTATTGGGGCTCACATCATCGCAGGTCTCTTCGTTGGCTTGGGCGCGATCTGCTATACCGCCCTGATTTCGTCAGGAGATCCGACACAGGGCACCACCATGACGCTGACGGCAGTGACCGCCCTGGTGCTGGGCGGGGTCAGCCTGTCCGGTGGACGCGGTGGCGTGGCTGGCGGGCTGCTGGGCGCGCTCAACCTCTTTCTTATCGGCTATGTTCTTGCCACGTTCAATTTCGGTTCCACGCAAGCCTTTGTGACGCAGCTTTTCTACGGGCTGATCCTCGTTCTGTCGCTCTTGCTGACCCTTCTGGTCCCCATCATCGGGCGATACCTCCACTTCATTTCACCCTTTGCGGCCTTCGCGGTCCTGGGCTGCGTGGTCGTCGGGATCATGCTGTACATCAGCACCCGCGATACCTATGGCGTGGCCGTCGCCGGCGAGGCCTTCAAGTCCAATCCGGACGTGATGACCCGCTATCTGCTGCTGCCCGTACAGTCGGGAAGCGGGCCGGCTCTGCCCGATCTCACGCCGCTGCAAAAGATCGTCTTCGGCTTCGCCGTCATCTTGGCCGTGCTGACGTTCACTGTCCGCGTCATCGTAGCTGAAGCGGTTTCCGTGCGCCTTGGCGCCTTCATCTATGTCTTCGTCTCGGCACTCATCCTGCTCCTCTTCCTGGTCGTCGGCCAGCAAAGCCACGCGGCCGGAATTCTGGCGACAGGACAATCGTTGGGGATCGGGCCATGAGTCAGACTTTCGGCGACGGCGGCCGCAATGGCGGTCTCTTCATCCCCCATTCGCGCGCCTTGGTGTGGCTTAACCTCGCCGTCACGTTCGTGGTGGCGGCGATCAGCTTCAGCCTGGGTTTTTGGCAGGGGCTCAGCGCCCAGATCGTCATCCTCTACACCATCGTTCTGGCCGCCGTGCTGTTCTGGCTGATCAACTACGTCGCCGTCATCTTCGAGTCCCGATCTTCGTCTCTTGAAACCGACACTGCAGCCCCGGCTGGCGCCGGTGGCGTCTGGGCCGGCAACCGAGTTCTGATCATCACCATGGCGGTGATGTTGATCGTGTATCTGCTGATCACGGCCACGGTCCCGTCCTTCAGATCCCTTGGCAACCTGATAGCCTTCCTGCTGCTGGAAGCGATCCTGGTCTTTGCGTTCAAGGTCGGTAACCGTTTCGCCCATGGCCGCAGCGCCTTTATTGGACTGATTGTGCTGCTGGCGCTGATTGTGATCAGTTCCTTTACGATCAACGGGTTCCTCTCCGCAGCCAACATCAAAGCAATTTTGCTGTTTGCAGCCTTCCTGGGCATTGCCTGCGTCGGGCAAACGCTGGTGGCGTTGCTCGGCGGCTTGGACCTCTCGATCCCGTTTGTTATCGGCGCGTCCAACATAGGGCTTTTGTTCCTGATCGGTCTTGGCGTACCGCCCTGGCTCGCGGTGGTGTTCGTGCTGATCATCGGCGGTGCCTTGGGTTTCTTGAACGGCGTTCTGTCCTACCGCCTGCAAGGTCAGGCATTGATCCTCACCCTCGGAATGGGATTTGCAATCGCTGGGCTTGTCCAGATTCTGACCAGCATTGGATCGTCCTTTGGCGGCAACGTCTTTGGGACCGTTCCGAAATGGCTGCAAAATCTCGCCGCCATGAACGGTCGTACCTTCGGCCTGGCTGTCCCGCCAACGATCCTGTTGTGGATTGTCATCGCGGTCATAGTCATCGTTGGCCTGCGTTATTCCGCCTTCGGCCGCTACATCTACGCCCTGGGCGGCAATCGCCGCTCGGCCAAGCTGATCGGCGTCTCCGAGTTCAAATACTGGACACTCGCCTACACCATCAGCGGCTTCTCCGCGGCGTTGACCGGGGCGCTCCTGCTCGGTTGGAGCGGGGGTGGCTTCATCGGGGTCGGCGACCAGTATCTTTTCACAACCCTGGCCGCAGTCGTGATCGGCGGGACGTCGCTCATGGGCGGATATGGCGGCTATGGCTACACCGTGATCGGGGTACTCGTCCTGCAAGTCCTGAGCGCCTTCCTGATTGGCATCGGGCTCAAATACGAATGGCAACAATTCATTTTCGGTCTTCTGATCCTGCCGATGGTCGCGCTCTACGGCCGCGCCCCTCACATCAGAGCCCAGGTCTAGGGAAAGCCCATGTTTGGAACACTCTTTCAGTCCAGCGCCGTGGTCAGCACCGCGCTCAGCGTTGCAACCCTTGCCATGTTTGCCACAGCTGCCCTGGCAATGCTGGGCCTGACATGGACGTCAGAGCGCTGGCGGGTTCCCCTGGCGCTGTCAGCCGTTGCGCTCCTGGCGTCGGGCCTTGAATACTATGCTGCCTCCAACATCTGGCTGGTGGGCCAGCAGCTCAGCGCCGCCTCACGCTACGTCGCGTGGTTCGTGGTCCAGCCGATGCAGGTCGCATCGGTGTTTTTCTTTACCTGCATTGCAGGGAAAGTGCCCGTGGGCGTGTTCTGGCGGACACTGGCCGCGGCAATCCTGATGGTGCTTGCTCGCTACCTCGGTGATGCACGGCTTTTCAACCCAACCCTTGGCGTGCTGCTGTCGATCGCGTTCTGGCTTTATATCCTGGGCGAATTGTATTTCGGCGCCATGGCAGATGCCGTTGGCAAGTCGACGCGGCCCATCCGGCTCGGTTATTTCTGGATCAGGCTGATCATGACCATCGGTTGGGTGATTTACCCGATCCTGCATTTCGTGGATGTCGTTATCGGCACGGGACACGTGGCACCGATCATTGTGCTCTACACCGTTGCTGACCTTATCAATCTCATCGCTGTCTCAATGATCGTCCTCGCCGTCGCCGGCGAGGAGCGTTTCTGAAGGCTGTCAATCTTTCGCGCCAACCTGCTCGGCGCCCGCGGTTAAGTGGAGGATCGTCCCATGAATGGCTCTGATGTGATCGCAGTCGTTATTCTCATAACGATCATCATCGCGATCGGTGTCTATCTGCTGCACTGGCTTTACAGACACTCGTCAAAAGACCAGTCCTTCGTCCGAACCGGCCTCGGCGGCGAGCGGGTGGTCATGGGCGGTGGTGCGCTGATCATCCCGATTGTCCACGACATCACGCGCGTCAACATGAACGCGATCCCGGTGGAGATCCGGAGGCTCGGCGAGCAATCCCTGATCACCAGGAACAAAATGCGCATCGACATCATCGCCGAGTTCTTCGTGCGGGTGGTGCCGACGGAAGCCGGGGTGTCGACTGCGGCCCGCACCCTCGGTGACCGCACCCAGAACCCTGCCGCGCTGAAGGAGATCGTTCAGGGCCGGTTCATCGATGCGATGTCGGCCATCGCCTCCACGATGACCATGGATGAAATCCACACCAATCGCGGCCGCTACATGAGTGAGGCGGCCGCCCTGGCGGCGACGACCCTGGGGTCGAATGGCCTCGAGCTTGAAAATGCCTCTCTGACGAGCCTCAACCAGACCGACATCTCCGTATTTGATCCCTCCAATGCGTTCGATGCCGAAGGCCTGACGCAGCTGACCGAGCAGATCGAAGAGCGCCGCCAGCTTCGCAACCGCATCGAAAACGAATCGCGGATCGGCATCAAGCTCAAGGATTTCGAGACCGAGCAGCGGTCTCTGGAGATCGAGCGTGACCTCGAATACGCCCGCATCGAACAGACGCAAGCGATCGAAATCCGTAAAGCCGCCCAACTGGCCGAGATTGAGGCCGAGAGATCTAGTTCCACAATCAGTATTCAGAACGCCAGGATCCGCAGCGAACAAGAAGGCGAGCGGATTCGTATCGCCAAGGACCGGCTCATCGATTCCGAACGGATCAACACTCAGTCGGAGGTGCGGTCATTGGAGATCAGGAAACAGCAAGAGACCGAATTGACGGAGATTATGTCGCGCCGTGAGCTCGAGATGCAGAGGATCCAGAACCGCCGGGAAGTTGAGGCGGAGCGGATCGACAACGAGCAGCATGTGAAGGAGTTTGAAATCCGTTCGCGTCAGGAGCTGTCGATCATCGAGACGACGTCATCGGCAGAGATCGACCAGGCCAAACTGGAGAACCAGCGGATAACCGAGTCGCACCGTATTGAAACCGATAAAACCATTGAATTGCTCGCCGTGGCGAAGTCGAAAGAGGTTCGCATCAGCAACGAACTTGCTGAGGCTGACCAGGAAAAGGCGCGCCTGAAGAAACGTTACGATGTCGATGTCGAACGCTTGAGGGTCGACGAGGAAATCGTGCAGCTCGAGATCGAGAAAAACCAGAAGATCAAGCTCGCCGAAACCAAGGCGTTTCAGGAGATTCAGGACGCGTCGATCGCCGCCAACCGCCAGATCGACGAGTTGCGCATCGCTGCGCGGAAGTTTGTCGATAAGTTTGAGATCGAGCAGCAGAAGGAAGTCGAAATCATCGACAAGGAGCGCCTGATCGCGGTGATCAACAAGTCGATCGAGGAAGCCTACGCAAAGACCGAGGCTGCGGAAGCCCTGAAAAAACAGGTTGAACAGGAAGAGCAGGTCAACAGCGCACGCGAAGAAGAGGTGGCCGAACGCATCAAGCGGATCGAGCTCATTCAGTCCTCGTCCAGGGTCGAGCGTGACGCCCAACGCGTCGTTTCTTCGGCAAAGGCCGAGAAGGAAGCCACGGAACTCAGGGCGCTGGCGGAAATCGCCGACTCCAATGCGGCCGAGGTCCGCTATGCCAAGGACGCCGCCGGGAAGCGCATGCTCAACGAGTCCGAAAACACCCGTTCGGATGCCAGCAGACGCAGTGCCATCTACGAAAACCTCGTCAGCAATCTGCCGAGCATCATCCGCGAAACGGTCAAGCCGATGGAAAACATCGAATCGATCAAGATCCTCCAGGTCGACGGGCTGCCGGGTCTCAACAGCCCGTCCGAGATGGGTGGCGGGGGAGAGGGCGGCTCTGGCGGCGGCAACATGACAGACCGTGTGGTGAATTCCGCCATGAAGTATCGCACTCAGGTCGCCTTCGTAGACGGTCTCATGAAGGACCTGGGACTGCCGATCGAAAACCTCGGAAGCGCCGGCGGCATGTCGTTCCGGAACTTCCAGGGTCCGGATGCGCCGAAGGACAAGGACGACTGAGCGCGTACGAAACTAGCGAGAGCAACCGATGACCCCGCTCGGCAAAAACGAAGCGCTGGACCGCCACGCCTTGGTCATGGCCTGCTGGTTGGCAGCGGCCATGCCCGCCGCGATCCTGTTTGAGTATGGATTTGGCCGGGGCGGAACACCCTATATCCTTGCCGGGTTCGCGGCCATTCTGGCAGGCTTTGTCGCCCACGTGATCGTCAATGTGGTCTACGGGACGGGTTTCTCGCCCCGAGAACTGGGGCTCGGCCTGGTCATCTACGGACTCGCGCTTGTGTTGTTCGTTGTCCTCTCGCTGGTTAGCGCGTCGTTTGCCGCGCACAACTTCTTGCCGCTGAGCATCGGTTTTATCACAACGGGGGCCGTGGTCGTTTTCTACCTGATCACCCGGTACGGGGCACGGCAGGCCTTCGCAGCGTTCGACGTTATCCGGGACTTCCGCTCACGCTCGCCGGGAGACCATATATGACCCCGCTCTTGGTTTCCGTGCTCGGCATTGTCGCGGTCCTGGGCCTTTACCTTGCGACCATCAGCGGCCGTCACACCCAGCAACCCGGTGATTTCGTCGACGCGGGCCTGGCATTGCCGCCATGGGTGACCATCTTCGCCGGCGCCGGCATCACCTTGGCCAGCCTCAGCCTTCCCGATCACCTGCTTTTACTCGCCACCTTCGGCCTTCAATATAACCAGGTTGCAGTCGGTCTCATCTGTATCGCCCTTTGCGCTGCCATCACGCAGAAGCGGGTCTGGCTTGCCGCCCGGCTGACCTCGCTGCGCACGCTTGGTGACCTGCTGGGCGATTACTTCGGTAGCACGACCCTTCGCATCTATTTGCTGCTCGTGCTGTTCCTTTTCAGCATCCCCTTTGCAGCGATGTGCCTGTCTCAGGCGGGTGCCCTGGTGAGCGCCGCGACCGCCAACGACGTTCCGTCCGGTCTCGCAATCTGGTCGATCGCGTTCGTCCTGTTCCTCTGCAGCGTGATCGGAGGCTGGCGCGGGATTGCCTATCTTGTCGCCGCCCAGTCCCTGCTGGTCCTGGCCCTCATGGTATTTTTCGGCGGGTTCACGGGCATTACGCTCGACAAATTGGCATTCGCCGTCAACGGGATTGGTACAGCCAGCGGTGTGCTGCCGGACAAGATCCCGGGCGTGATCCAGTTTAGCGCCGGCATTGGCAAGGAGCTGCCGGCCGGGGGGCTCTGGACCACCTTCGCGGGACTGACGTTCGCCCTGTCTCTGGGCGGCATCGCCATCAGTCCCGGCTTCAGCTTTCTGGGCGTGACAAGTGCGCCGCGCCGCGGCCTTGCATTTGGCCAGGTCTGGATGATCGCGGGCCTCGCGGCTGGCACCCTGATACTGATCGGGCCGGTTCTGGCCGCGGAGATTGCGGCCAGTGGCTCGCTGACAGCCTTCACGACACGACTGGCAACGCTCGATCCGATGGTGGCGGTGGGCTTTACACTTCTTCTGGTCGCGTCGAGCCAGATCGCCGTCGCATTCTTTGCCGGATCAGGTGCATCGGTGTGCACCATCGAGCTGACGTCACGATACATTATCCCGGGCATGGACCAGCGTTCGACGCGGTTTGCCGCGCGCGTGACCCTGGCGCTCGTCTACGGAGCAGTCGCTGCCGTCGCGAGCTTTGCGCCCCTCAGCGCTACAATCTTCTCATCCCTCACGCTCAGCCTGTCCATGCAGCTGCTGCCTGCGGTGCTCGGGTTGTGCTGGATGCGTTGGATCAGCCGCAGCGGTGTTCTGGCCGGTTTGATTGTCGGAAGCCTTTGTGTGGTGTTCACCGAGAGCTTTGGGCTGGTGCTGTTCGAGCGGCTCTTCGTCGACCTGCCATGGGGTCGCTGGCCCTTGTCGGTCCATTCGGCGGGATGGGGACTTGCGACCAATTTTACGGCGTGCCTCCTTGTGTCCCTGTTTACTCGCAGCGGCGCCGAGCGGGATCGCAGGGATCGCCTCCATGACGCCTTTGAGGAGAGCCAGCCGGCGCGTAACGGGAGCCAGGCGGCCACAACGGCCAAATGGGCCCTGACACTTCTGTGGGCGTTTTTCGCGCTCGGCCCCGGTGCAATCCTCGGCAACACATTTTTCAGCGAGCCGATTTTTGCTGGCACGGTGGTGGCACCGGGAGTGCCTTCGCTGCTGATCTGGCAGGTCCTGTTCTGGTTTGTCGGCGTATTCATCGTGTGGTGGTTGGCCTATCAAGGACGCCTGTCCGTTATCGATGAACGTCCTAGCCACGGGATCGTCCTCGTGCCGGAGGTGAACCCATTGTTAGAGCCAGTTTCGACCCCGTGGATCGCACGGCTCCTCGACCGCGTGACCGGCCGGTAACCGGGGCAGGGCATGGAAGGCATCGACCTCAGGCGTCTGCGCTATTTCATCGCGGTTTGCGAGCACGGCGGCTTCTCCCGCGCGTCCCAATCCATAGGGGTCGCCCAGCCGTCCCTGACGCGACAAATCAAGCTGCTCGAAAAGGAAGTCGGTATCTCGTTGATTAACCGAAGTGGGCGCGGTGCCGAGCCTACGGCCGAAGGACGGTTCCTCCTTGGCCAGTCGCGCCTGCACATCGATGGGCTCGATCATGCGGTCCGTGAGGTGCGCCAGCGCTCGGATAAGCTCAAAGGCGAGATCTCACTTGGCATATGCCCGACCATTGTGCCGCTGTTTCTGGAAGACATACGCAATTTTGTTGAAGCCCAGTATCAGGGTGTGACGCTGAATGTTGTCGAAGCCTACAGCGGCGACCTTGCTAGTCTCATGCGCGGCGGCCGCCTCGACGCTGCGCTCACCTATCGGCCGAGTGCGCCGGATCAGCTCGACATCGTGGATCTGTTCGCAGAGCGCCTCGTGCTGGTAACCTCTTATACCCGCGCTCAGGTCGACGCGCCGCGCCAGCTGAGTGACATCAGCCGGTTAAAGTTGATATTGCCGAGCGAAATCCATGAACTGCGGCGGATCATCGATCGGGTCTATCGCGAGCGTGGCATCGCGCTGCAGCCGGAACTCGAACTCGACTCGCTCAACGCCGTAAAAGCTGTCATTGCGGACAAAACCACCCAGCACGCAACCATTCTGCCGCACTCGAGCGTCACGCGTGAACTGGCCGGGCACGTGCTGAGCGCTTATGCGATCGCCGACAGCGCCATGGTCCGCACTATAGCCGTGGTGCGGCCCCAGGGAGGCAGCCCCCGGAAAGTGGTGCTCACCGCCTTGATTGACGAAGTCCGCCGGCAGGCGGGACGGATCAAAAGATCCATGGGCAGCGCCGACGTGGTCTTGTTGGGACAGGGATAGACGGACCGCCGGTTTTTGTCGTTCCCTCAATAACGAAATGTTATACGCTAGCCCTCCGTAGAGCGTAGGGAGGCGTTTTGGATCTTCGGCAGCTAAGATATTTTTCCAAGGTCGTCGAGAGCGGCTCGTTCTCGAAAGCCGCGACGCAGCTTCATGTAGCACAACCCGCGTTGAGCCAGCATGTCAGGCACATGGAAGAGGAGCTTGGCCTTGCTCTCCTGCATCGCGGGCCGCACGGCGTCAGTGCGACCGAAGCGGGCACGCGGCTGATGGTGCATGCCAAGCGCATCCTTGCCGAGTTTGCCGAAATTAACGACAGTGTCCGGGGCGCCGCCATAGCCCCTCGCGGCGAAGTGCGTTTCGGCCTACCGGGTACAGTGAGCGAGCTTCTTGCGGCGCCGCTGATCGAGGCCGCCCGCGAGCGGTTCCCCGAGGTGCGCATCCGCATCGTTGAGGCGATGAGCGGCTACATTCTGGAATGGTTGAAGCGCGGGGAGGTTGACCTCGCGATGATTTATGCAACTTCGGATCCCCGGGGGCTCGCGGTACATCACGGCTTGTCCGAGGAAATCTGTCTCTTTGCCGGCCCGTCGATGCAGGGCCAGGCCGACTTGCAGGGCTCTTCTGTGGAGCTTCGTGACGTCGCCGGACTGCCCCTCGTTGTGCCGGGCCCGGGCCACGGCCTGCGAGAACTGATCGAAGCCGTGGCAACGTCAGTCCAGGTCGCCATCAACCCGGCGATCGAAATCGACTCCTACACCCAAATCAAGAGATTGGTGACACGTGGCATCGGTTACGGGATCCTGCCGCGGATGGCGATCAACGCTGAGGCGCAGGCCGGCTTGTTTCGGGCGTGGAGTTTCCAAAACCCGCCAATTACACGTAAAGTGTACCTGGCTTACTCGACCGAACGGGCGTTGCAGACAGCGCCCCGCGCCGTCGGGCAGCTATCGTGGGAGATCCTTCGCCAGCTGGTCAAGGACCAGGTCTGGAGCGCAGAGCTATCCAACGAAAACCAGCGACCCAACCTCTTCGGCTAGGGTGCTGCAGGCGGGCGGCCGACTGTACCGTTTCGCTATACCTCCCATTACAAAACGCTATTTGACGGAAGGACCCCTTCCGGTGCGATGGTATCGGAAAAGCAGCATAAGGAGCGAGCCATGCCAGGCGCGCTGGAGGGAACGACCGTCATCTCGCTGGAGCAAGCCGTGGCCGCGCCTTTGGCGACGTCCCGTCTGGCCGACGCGGGCGCGCGGGTCATCAAGCTCGAGCGCCCCGAGGGCGACTTCGCGCGCGGCTATGACGATTATGTTCACGGCCTCTCCAGCTATTTCATCTGGAACAACCGCGGCAAGCAATCCTGCACCGTCGATCTGAAGCAGCCGGATGATCTTGCGCTGGTCGAATCCATGCTCGCCACCGCCGACGTGTTCGTCCAGAACCTCGCACCTGGCGCAACCGACAGGTTGGGCATCGGCAGCGCCGACCTCAGGCGGCGGTTCCCCAGGCTAATCGTGTGTGACATCGGTGGCTACGCACCCGGAACACCCGACCACGAGCGGAAAGCCTACGATCTGCTGATCCAGGCGGAAGCGGGCTTGGCGGGGGTCACTGGGTCCGCAACTTCTGGCCCGACCCGGGTCGGCATATCGATCTCCGATATCGCTACGGGACAGGGGGCCTACGCCGCTATCCTCGAAGCCCTGATCATGCGCAGCCGAACTGGGGACGGGGCTCACCTGCAGCTTTCCCTTTTCGACACCCTCGCCGAATACATGAACGTGCCATATCTGGCGCGCCACTACGGTGGCAAGGAGCCGCGGCGGCTTGGGCTCGCCCACCCCTCGATCGCGCCCTACGGGCTGTTTCAGGTGAGTGACGGGGAAATCCTGATCGCCGTCCAGAACGAACGCGAATGGGTCGTCTTCTGCGACAGTGTCCTGCGCCGGCCGTCGGTTGCAACGGACCCGAGATTCGAGCGCAACGTGCTTCGCATCAAAAACCGCGAGCCGCTTGACGCATGCGTGCAGGCGATCTTGGCGACCTACACCATGTCTGCATTATGCGAATTGCTTGACAACGTCAGAATTGCCTATGGCCGTGTGTCGACCATGGCGGAACTGGCGGTGCATCGCAGTGCCACCAAAGTATCGGTTGAGACCGCAGTTGGTCCGGTTGAGCTGTTTGCGCCGCCGGTCACTGTCAATGGCATGCGTCCCGTGCTTGGCAGTGTGCCTTCGCTCGGGGAACACGATGGGGCTTTGCGGCAAGAGTTCGGTCCTCCAGATATGGTAGGTCCCAAACGGATAGGAAATGCAGCACTATGAGCTTGACCCGCGACCTGACACGGTTGATCCGTGAAAAGCCAGTGACCGACCGCGACCTCGAATGGGCATCGCTATTCGTCCTGGATACGCTCGGCTGCGCCCTCGGCGCATTGCCAACCGAGCCCGCCCGCATGCTGAAGGTGGTCGCCCCGCCGGCGCAAACCGATACCGCCCGCAAGGCGTTCTACCTGGGCGGCCTAGCACATATCTTGGAGATGGATGACCTCCACCGGGACTCGGTGACCCATCCCGGCAGTGTCGTCATTCCTGCGGCCTGGGCGGTAGCCCACGACCACGATCTTGGCGGTAAAGCGTTTCTTCGCGCGGTTCTCGCAGGATACGAGGCCTGCTGCCGGGTCGGCACCTCCGTCGGCAAGAAGCATTACCGGGTCTGGCACAACACCTCGACCTGCGGGCCGTTCGGTGCGGCGTTTGCCGTGGCGGAGCTCCTCGGCCTCGACGACACCAGGACCGTATGGGCGCTTGGGAATGCGGGTACCCAGTCATCGGGTCTTTGGGAGTTCCTTGCCGAAGGCGCCATGAGCAAGCATCTCCACACCGCCAGGGCTGCGGAATCAGGCGTCATCGCTTCGTTCCTGGCCAAGGAAGGATTCACGGGCGCGCAGAACATCCTGGAAGGCGAGAAGGGCTTCTACGCCGGTCTGTGTCCGGACCCGATTCCGGAGGCCGTCACGGCAGGGCCTGAGCGGGCCTGGCAACTGATCAAGACCTCGATCAAGCCATGGCCGTGCTGCAGACACACCCATCCGGCGATCGACGGCGCGATCGCCTTGCACAACGAGATCGCCGGGGAAGCCATCGCAAGGGTTCATGTCGGGGCTTACCGGGCGGCCCTTGACGTGTGCGACCGGCCCATTCCGGAAGATCCGTACAGTGCCAAATTCTCGCTGCAGCACACGGTGGCGATAGCGCTCGCGGACGGCCGCGTCGATCAGGCCAGCTTCGATGCTGATGCACGGCAACGAATGGTCGGCGAACGCAAGAAGGTCAGGGTCGAGCTGGCGCCGTCGATCGATGCCGCCTATCCGGAATCGTGGGGTGCCGAGGTGATCGTCGAGACGGCTTCCGGCAGACGCTTTTTCGCCGCCCGACACGACGCCAAGGGCGATCCCGATAACCCGGTGACGGCAGCCGAGCTGTCTCAGAAGGCGCGCACGCAGCTCGTCGCCGGCGGCACTTCGCAAGCCCGTGCCGCCGCCCTGATCGGCGCTATCCTGGGCCTTACCGACAACCGTCCGGTGCGCTCGCTGGGTCTGTTTGAAACCGCTGGGGACGCGCCTCCCCAGGTTCATGCCGCGCGGAGCGCCTGATGTTCAAGGACTTTGACAACGAGGACATCCGCGACGCCGTGCGTCGGCTCTGCGAGCGGTTTCCGGGCGAATACTGGCGCAAGCTCGATGCCGGCCGCGCCTACCCCGTGGATTTCGTCAACGCGTTGACCGAGGCCGGCTACCTTGCGACGCTGATCCCCGAGGAATATGGCGGGTCGGGCTTGACGCTTTCGGCAGCGGCCGCCGTGCTCGAGGAGATTCAACGGGCGGGATGCAATGGTGCGGCTTGCCATGCGCAGATGTATGTCATGGGCACGGTGCTTCGCCACGGCAATGAATCGCAGAAGCAGTGCTATCTTCCGCAAATCGCCTCCGGAGAATTGAGGCTGCAGGCGTTCGGTGTAACCGAGCCGACCAGCGGCACCGACACCACTTCAATCCGTACCTTCGCACGGAAGAACGGCGATCACTACGTGGTCAACGGTCAGAAAATCTGGACCAGCCGGGCCGAGTACTCGGATCTCATGCTGCTGCTCGCCCGGACCACCCCGAAGGATCAGGTCGCAAAGCGCACTGACGGCCTATCTGTGTTCATTCTTGATATGCAGGAAGCACTCAAGCAGGGTCTCTCAATCCGGCCGATCCGGACGATGATGAACCATTCCACGACGGAGGTCTTTTTCGATAATGTGAAGATCCCTGCCGAAAACCTGATCGGTGAGGAAGGCAAGGGTTTCCGGTATATCCTCTCCGGGATGAATGCCGAGCGGATCCTGATCGCCGCCGAATGTGTCGGCGACGCCAAGTGGCTGATCAACAAGGCTTCCACTTACGCATGCGACCGCAACGTCTTCGGCCGGGCCATCGGCGCCAACCAAGGCGTCCAGTTTCCCATCGCTAAGGCTTACGCGAACATGCGTGCAGCCGAACTCATGGTCCGCGAAGCCACGCGGCTCTATGAGGCCGGTCAGGACTGCGGCGCTGAAGCGAACATGGCCAAGATGCTGGCTGCTGATGCTTCCAATGAAGCCGCGAACGCCTGTATCCAGACGCATGGCGGTTTCGGATTCGCTGAAGAGTATGACGTCGAACGCAAGTTTCGCGAGACCAGGCTTTACCAGGTTGCGCCGATCTCGACGAACCTCATCCTGTCCTACCTCTCCGAGCATGTGCTCGGGATGCCACGTTCGTACTGACGGTAAAGGCCAGTGGACGCGACCGAACAGAAGCTATCTGCAGAATGGATTGGCCGTCAGAGCGAAAGCATCGATGTCGTTTCGGAGCGCCTCGTGATGAGCTTCCGCGCCATTTTCGAACCGCATCTAGCGCCGCTGCCCGCAGATGCCGCCTCGTTGGGCATCCATTGGTGCCTGTCGCCGGCAATCGCCGGCATGGACCAGTTGGGTGCTGACGGACACCCCGCCAAGAACCTGTCGTTGCCGCCTGTGCCGCTGCCGCGCCGCATGTGGGCTGGTGGTGAACTTCAGCTGCATGATCACCTTAGGGTCGGTGACAAAGTCCGCAAGGCGTCCACCATCCTGGACATAGTGCGCAAGCAAGGCCGATCCGGTGAACTCTGGTTCGTCGCGGTCGGCCACGCTTATCATTCCGATCGTGGTCTCGCACTGAGTGAACGGCAGGACATCGTTTATCGGGAAGCTGCGATCTCGGGAAATGGCGTGTCTCGAAACACCTCACCGGCCGAGCCCACGGCAATCCGGCCAGCAGCGCAAGTGTGGTCTGTCGTTCCTTCGTCCACGTTGCTCTTCCGCTACTCTGCGATCACCTTTAACGGTCACCGTATCCACTACGATCTGCCTTACGCGACCGAGGCTGAAGGCTATGAGGGGTTGGTTGTCCATGGCCCCCTCCAGGCAACGCTTCTCCTCAACCTCGCGGCGTCCCAAGGCGCCGGTATACCCCTGGCGTTTCGCTACCGCGGGATAGCTCCGGCGATTGTAGACCGTGAACTGACCGTCAGGGTCGGCATCGATGGTCAGCGACTCTGGACGCAAGGCGGGAGCGGCGCCGTGCACATGGAAGCCGATATCGACCGGGGTGTGGCCTGATGTCTGCACAGGGTGACTTGCATTTTACGCCTGTCGCGCCTTTGTTCGTTCCGGCCGACCGGCCAGAGCGTTTTGAAAAGGCCGACCGGTCCGGAGCCGACGCGATTATTATCGATCTTGAGGACGCCGTTGCGCCCGCCGCCAAGGATGGCGCCCGGTCCAACCTTCACCATGCCCTGACATTGCGGAACCCCACCTACGTTCGGATCAACAGCCAAGACAGCAGCTGGTACACGACTGACCTTGCTGCAGTCGGGGCGCTCGGGCTTCGGCGCATCTGCCTGCCAAAAGCGGAGTCCGCGGCGATCCTCGACGCGATGGTTCGGATTTTGGGTGACGACATCGAGATCATGGCGCTGATCGAGACGGCGCGAGGGCTGCAGGCGGCGGGGGCGCTGGCCGCTCATTCGCATGTCGCGAGACTGGCCTTCGGACCCGCAGATTTTGCGCTGGACTTGGGTGTGCCCGCCTCCAATGACCTCAAAGCGCATGCCATGATGCGGCTGGCGGTGGCGAGCAGGGCCGCCGGCATGCCCCTGCCGTTGGATGGCCCATCCTTCGAGGTCACGGACACCGCCAGACTGGCCACCGAATGCCAGCAGGCCTTAGATCATGGGGCCGGCGGGAAGCTTTGCATACACCCTGCCCAGACTTCCCATGTCATCTCGGCTTTCCAGCCGAGTGAACAGCAACTGCGCTGGGCGCAGCGCGTCGTCGACGCGGCCCGGGACGGCGCAGCGCGCCTTGTCGACGGCAAGATGATCGACGCTCCCATTATCGCCCAGGCCCGGGCACTTCTCGCGCGGGGCCGTTCGCAACTCAGTGAAGGTGTCTAACCATGGCCGTATCAGCGACACTCCTCAACAAGATCAAGGACAAGGATCTGATCCGGGAAGCGGGATTGATCGGCAAGGAGTGGCTCGGCCAATCCCGGTCCGGACAAACCTTCGAGGTCACCAACCCTTCGACCAGCGAAGTGCTGGCCAGGCTGCCCGATTTTACCCGAGCCGACATCGCCAATGCGATCGATGTGGCCTATGTCGTCCAGAAGGAGTGGGCTGCCCGTACCGGCAAGGAGCGCGCTGCAGTCATTCGGCGCTGGTATGATCTGACGATCGCCAATCTTGATGACCTGGCGACGATCCTGACCGCTGAAATGGGGAAGCCGTTCGCCGAGTCCAAGGGCGAGATCCTCTATGGCGCGTCCTACATCGAGTGGTTCGGCGAAGAGGCCAAGCGCGTCTATGGCGACACTATCCCCGGTCATGCCCGTGACAAGCGGATCGTCGTGATCAAGCAACCTGTCGGGGTCGTCGGCGCTGTTACGCCCTGGAATTTTCCCTCGGCGATGGTGGCGCGCAAGATCGCTCCGGCGCTGGCGGTGGGCTGCTCGATCGTCTTCAAACCGGCAGCCCTGACGCCACTCTCCGCCTTGGCCCTCGCCGTACTTGCGGAAAGGGCAGGGGTGCCGTCCGGGCTATTGAGCGTTGTCCCGATCACGAAGAGCTCGGACTTCGGCGATGAGGTTTGCGAAAACGAGAAGGTTCGCAAACTCACGTTCACCGGGTCGACCGAGGTCGGCCGCACCCTGATGGCGCAAGCCTCGGCGCAAGTCATGAAGCTCAGCATGGAACTGGGCGGCAACGCACCGTTCATCGTCTTCGACGACGCCGATGTCGATGCGGCCGTCGAAGGAGCCCTCGTCTCCAAGTTCCGCAATGCTGGCCAGACCTGTGTCTGCGCCAATCGCCTTTACGTGCAGAGCGGTATCTACGAAGAGTTCGCCGACAAGCTCGCGCATCGCGTCAAAGCCTTCAAAGTTGGTGACGGCTTTGCGGAAGGCACCGAGATCGGCCCGCTGGTCGATGACCGCGCCGTGGCCAAGGTCAGGCGTCACATTGAGAATGCAGTCTCTCAGGGCGCCAGCATTGTGGCGGGTGGGCCAGACCACCCTCTTGGCGGCAATTTCATCTGGCCGACTGTCCTGACCGGGGTAACCTCCAAGATGGCGGTCGCCCGCGAAGAAACTTTCGGGCCGTTGGCGCCCTTGTTCCGCTTCGATGCGGTCAATGACGTCATTGAGATGGCAAATGACACCGAATTCGGGCTTGCGGCCTATTTCTACGCCCAGGACATGAGCCGTGTGTGGGCCGTCGCGGAGGCCTTGGAGTATGGCATGGTTGGCATCAACACCGGGCTCATTTCGACTGAGGTCGCGCCGTTCGGGGGTATCAAGCAGTCAGGATTTGGCCGGGAAGGTTCGAAATACGGCGTCGATGATTACCTGGACCTGAAATATTTGTGTTTTGGGGGGCTCACGAGCTAAGGCGCAACGCAAGCCTTCTCCACTCGCGGGCGAGCGTTCGGCCGTCGGAAACCGCTTACAGTTAACTGACAAAAATAGACCGGAACGGCGGGATGCATACCACCTTGAGCGCGTCGAAGAGGATGGGACTACCGCGGCGATTGCGGTTTTCTATTCGACGCGCGAAGCGGTAACCATTATCCCCGAGCCTGGACGAGAACTACCGCTTGTGCTCGTGACAAGCAGATATGCGGCATTGGATAGCAAAAGCCCCCAATCTCCCTTGGGCGGCTCTGCCCTTTTTGCGGTATACAAATCGCGATGTCGGGCGCGCCAGCGCCGCGCCTTATCTTCCAAACAGCTCTGAATGTGAGCCAAGCCTGACAAATTCGACGAAGTCGTCATCGGCAGTATAGACAAGGAGAAAGTCACCACCGATATGTGCTTCCCTCGCCACTTTCCACTCTCTACCTGAGAGCTCGTGGTCGGCCCACTCAGCGCCGAGTGGCCTTTTCAGAATGATCAGCGTCATCAATTCGATTGCGCGACTCATATCCATTTTCCCGGCCTTATTGTATCGGTTCCAGTCCTTTCGAAATTGTCTGGTGTATTCCGATGCTCTTGGAAGGGAGGTGCGTCTGACGTCGCTCGGATTCTTCAAGCTGCTTGCTCGCTGAATTTACTTCTTGCCGTTCAGCTCGGCGAAAAGCTCATCCGGTGTCATAAAGCGAGCCTTACGGGCCTTCCTGATCTCACGAGCCTCCGTCAGGGCGGCGCGGGTTGTTTCGTTGGGAACCTTGAGCTCGAGAGGAAAGCTTTGGCTCGCCACAACTCGATGAAGAAACACCCGAACGGCATCCGAAAGCGAAAGACCGAACGACCCAAGAACCAAGGAAGCCTCTTCACGAATGTCATCTTCGACCCGAACATGAATCATTTTAGTGGCAGCCACATCAAGACTCCTTATAACGAACAACTCGCCGGTGGCCCACTCACATCGAATGGCGATATGACCCCCTATATGTGTCTCAATTGCGATACAGTCAAGGGCTATTGAAGTTCGTGGCGACTCCTGCGCCTACCGGAGTGAAAGGCGGCAATCCAGGCTGCGACTGCCCAAAGATGTCTGCGGCCGTCGACGGCACCTGCGTGCGGACGCGGCACCTTCAGGAGATCGAGCATGAATGACATATGGTTGGCGATGTAGCCAGCACTCGGGTTGGTTAGCTCCAGCCTTTGATCGCAAACCATGAAGCGCGATCGGCCTCAAAAGTCCCGTGCGACCTCCATCAGGATTTCGGCCGCTGTTTGGTGGCGTTTGCTGCCGATGTTATGGAATGGATCTGCCAGCTTACCGGGGCGCAGACGTCCGACGTTGTTAACCCAGTGACGCCAGACGACACGGATCATGCCGTCTCAAGCACGTCGGTCCATCTCGGCAAACTGCGTCCCGCGCGATCGAGGAAGAGGACGTCGGCGACGGCACCGTGCCAACGTGGAGCGGCTTCA
>NZ_JBWKME010000206.1:0-2337 GCF_056431085.1 Mesorhizobium waitakense
ATTTGCCAATCCTTGGGAATCCCAAACCCTTAAATCGTCACTACGTCCTAGGCATGGCGCGGGGCAGGCGCTTCAGGATTTCGGCGCCATCCGAGATCACGGTGACGTCGCCAAAGCCGCAATATCCTTCTTGCTGAAGCGCGTGGAGCGCTCGATCCCGGATTGCGGTTTGGTCGGTGCTGCTGGTCACGAAATAGCGGCCACCGGGTTCGCCCCGACCGCCGCGACCGCATCTGGCTACAACGAGTTCGAAGTTTCGCGCTGCATTGGGGTCGGCGCTGCGCACATGCGCTGTGTCGATGCTGATGATAAACTCTTTGCGCCGATCGCCGGGAAGCTCCATTTCGAGCTGGCGTCGATCATTAGCTTGCGCCCTTGCGCGCCGTTCTTCCTCTGCAACCTGCTCGTCCAGCCGTTCACCGATCCTGATGGTGCGCTTGCGCACGGTCGCATGCGTCTCGGTAGGCTCAATGGGCAGAAATTCGGTTAGCACTCTGGCGGCCTGCCGGTACGGCATCATGCTTCCCAGCCGCGCCGTCAGTTCCATCAGCTCGGGCGTCGCCCGATCCGGGCAGATTTCCTTCAGTGGCGCGAAAGCAACGACCATCCCTGGATGGCATTCCCCACACAGCATCCAGAGGGGATTGCGCACCTCCACCGTGCCGAACACAGTTCGGATCCGGCGCGCCGTATAGTCTTTGACCGGCCGGAACATGTGGCAGTCCGGGCAAACCCGCCGAAACAGAGCATAGGCATTCACCTCCTGGTTTACGACCGCGCTCTGCAGCGCCGTCACCGAACTCGCTCATTCCCTCGATTGTAATTGTCCACTCAACCGCCATCGTTGCTTCTCCGAAGAGAGCGACGGTGATGAACTGCTCGGGCCTAACAATCCCGTGCTCAACCCCAGAAAAATTACCGGTCTCTTCACCGCTGACTCGGCGAGGGTCGAAGCGACGCGAAGCCCGGCTCGGTATCGCCTTCCATAGTTGATCATCGCGCCGCGGTTCGAACGGACATAGGTCAGGAGCTGCGCGCCGAGGCTGCGAAGTCGCGCGACTGAGAACTCGCCTTCTTCCTGCGAATCCTTCAGTCTCTCCAGGAACTGCTCCAAGTCGCGGATCGCGCGATCGACCCGCCCATGCCACAGACGCCACTTCACGGCTCTGATTTCCCTGTCGATACTTGGAAGCGCTTCAAAGGGGCCGGACCGGGATCGCACGATGTGATCGGCGATTTGCTGCATGGGTTGGATCTTCATGGCAATGTGGAACCAGTCGATGATGTGGGTTGTCGGCTTCGGCATGGCCCGCGGCAGCCGCTTGAGGATTTCGGCGCCGTCCGAGATCACGGTGACGTCGCCGAAGTCGCAATATCCTTCCTGCTGAAGCGCGTGGAGCGCTCGATCTCGGATTGCGGTTTGATCAGTGCTGCTGGTCACGAGATAGCGGCCACCGGGTTCATTCCGACCGCCGCGACCGCATCTGGCCACAACGAGTTCGAAGTTTCGCGCTGAATTGGGATCGGCGCTGCGAACATGAGCCGTGTCGATGCTGATGACGAACTCTTTGCGCCGATCGCCCGGAAGATGCATCTCGATCTGGCGTCGTTCGTCCGTTTGAGACCTTGCGCGCCATGTTTCCTGCACGATCTGGTCGTCGAGCCGTTCGCCGATCCTGATAGTGCGCTTGCGCACGGTTGCATGCGTCTCGGTCGGCTCGATGGGCAGGAAATCGGCCAGCACCTTCGCTGCCCGCCGATACGGCAGCATGCTCCCCAGCCGCGCGGTCAGTTCCATCAGCTCGGGCGTCGCCCGATCAGGGCAGATTTCTTTCAGCGGCGCGAAGGCATCGACCATGCCGGGGTAACAATCCCGGCACAACATCCAGCGAGGATTGCGCACCTCCACAGTGCCGAACACGGTTCGGATCCGGCGTGTCGTATAGTCCTTGACCGGCCGGAACTTGTGGCAATCCGGGCAAACCCGACGAAAGAGGGAATAGGTCTCCGCCTCATGGTTCACGGCCGCGCTCTGCAGCGCTGCCATGATCTTCTTGCCGTCTTCGATCGACAGTCCGATGTCGCCGTCGAATAAGCCCTCCCAGCTCTTGGTGGTCTTCACTTCCCGTCGACAAACATCGCCGAACTCGTTCTTCCCTTCGATCGTGATCGTCCATTCCACCGCCATCGCTTCCTCTCCGAACAAAGCGACACTGATGGACTGCTTGGGCCTAACAACCCGTATTCGACCCCAGAGAAATTAGCGGTCTCACGCGTTCGGCCTGCGGTAATGGATATCGACGAGGTCGCGCATGCAATGGGCAAAGTCTTCCGCGG
>NZ_JBWKME010000207.1:0-5877 GCF_056431085.1 Mesorhizobium waitakense
TATCGCCATGCGAGCTGACAAAACCGACCAGAGCTTCGCAGCCTTCATCAATCTTGCTGCTGCCGTCATAAACTCACGATGAATCTCAACAAGCCTTAGTCCGTACCTTGAACGGAATTGCCGGCGGGATAATCGGCAAGTCGTCTGTTGAACTCGACGGGGTTGCCGAGATGCGCGACGGCAGACTAATTCGCCATACAGTAATGCGGGCGGAAACAGCACATTTTACAATCGGTGGCGGATCCGCCGAATTTCAAGTCATTATCCGAGACCACGATGGCAACATTGTTGTGCCGCCACCTGCCCCGACGTCTGCACAAAGTCGTTATGCCGCTTCGATGACGAGCGAACTCCTAACGCACGCGCTCAAGTACTGCGCTGGCGAGCCGGATTGGTTCGACCTCTACAAAGCGATGGAGTGCCTGGAACAAGCTGGGTTCAACCCAAGGAGGGGAAAAGGCAGGGCCGAAATGGAACGCTTCAGTCTCACGGCGAACTGGTCTTATCGACACCATGATCGGAGAAGCGAGCAGAAGCGTCCGCCAAAACCAATGGACTTGCGCGATGCGCGCCGGCTGTTGCGCGCGCGGATCAATCAAGCGCTAGATGAGGTAGACAGACAGTCGGAAGTTACCGCTTCACCTTCGGCGTATCTCCCCGACCGGTACCTTGTCGCCAACCTACCCGCCCGACATAGGCGCCGCGTGCGGTCTCTCGTAATTCGCCGGCCGATCGTTCAGCAAGTTGAGCGCCCTACGCATATCGCTATGCAACTGGTCGATCGCATCCCAATGCGCCAGGAATGGCTTTAGCGAGAGCTGAGCCTGCCCGCAGTTCTATCTCAAGTCGGAAAGCTTGCCGCTCAATGAGATCGAGGTGGTAGCTCGATAACGTTTCGAAGCGTCGACGTCGGACCATTCTAATCTCCCTTGGGGGATATCAGTATAGGAATTTATTCCTTCTCCCGTCAAGGGTCTTGACTCTAGTGTTCTCATTTTGTTCACTGACGGCAGGTTCACTGACGGCAGAATGAGCGACAAACCCACCGGACTTGCCGAAGGCATGACACCCGTGCCGCGCGAACGGGCACGTATCGAAAATCACATCTGCGAGTTTGTTGGATGCGGGAAGCGCGCGCCGTTCGGCTTTGCCAAAGCAAGGCAGTGGCGGTCCTTTGTTTGGCCAGGGAACAAACCTCCAGCCGCGCGGTTTATGTTGAGCGCTGCCGGAATCTTGCACATAGATCCTACCGGTTCTGCATTGGCCCGCTGCTTCCCCCCGAGGCGGCGGGCTTTGCTTTAGGCGCTAGCTGGGAAGTCAATCAGCCTGAAGCCAGGCGTGGGCCGAGCGGTTTGTGTCCCGGCACCTCGTGCCATAAGACTTGCCGCAAATCGCGCATGTCGACCTTTTGACCGCATTGGGGGCAATTGAAGAAATGGTCCCGTTCGTCCGCTGCCGGTGCGCCGTGCCGCTTGCCAGGGATTGGTGGACCGAGGTCGGATAGCTTCGTCATGCGGCGGCAACTCTGCGCCACGGTAAAAGTTCCGGAACCATTTTAACTCATGCTAATTGAGTTGGTCTACGCGATCGACGAATACGACCTGCTAGGTGTCGAGCGTGAAGCGGGCAAGCCGGCTTTGGCCCTAATGGCTGATCGAGTGACCGGCAAGTATGTCGGTTCGGCCTTCATCAACTCCAACCGCGAAATCCGGGAGCGGCTTTGGAAGCGCGTCCAGGAACATGCTGGCCCAGCGCCCAAGGCCATGAAGCGACCGGCGACGCAATGGGTCAAGCCCGGTCTCGTCGGTCGCGTGAAGCACTTGCGCGGCGAGGAGGAACTGCGGCACGCTTCACTGCAGGATTTTCGGGAGGAAAGCTAGTTGCCATAGGAGCGTTATGGCCTGAAAGCGCCTGCTTTAGAACCTCAACGTCGGTGTAGCCGGACGTGAAAAGCGTGAAGATACGCATGGCCAGGTTCTGGCGATCCACGCTATCCGCCGCAATGCCGAGGGCTTTGCAATGCTCGTCTAGAATGGTGGTCAAGAACGCGAGTTCGTCGGGTTCGACAATGCCATCGTGCATGATTTTTCACTCTCCCTTGAAAGAGGAAAACGCTAAAATAATCGCGGTCAGGCCGCTCGCAAGAGGGTGTCGGATTCGTACCAAAGCCTGGGGCAAAAAGGTTGCTCGTCCTTCAAAAACCACAGCATGCAATGCGTCTGCTCCTGCATTAACAAATGTTGTCGGACGCCGAAAAATTTTTTCGGAACATTTCTTCAAGTCGACCCTTTTTGGCGCACCAAACCATGGAGGCCGCCATGAAGAGAAGAAAGGTGGATCGGGAAAAACTGGAGCGAGCCAACCGCGAGTGCAGGCTGGTCCTCGACGCCGAACGGAAGGCACGTGAAGACAAGACTGCGCGGCTGAGGGCGTTACGGCTACAAGGGAGACAATCCACCGGACCTCGTTGCACGAGCCGAGCTTGAAGTTGAATGAGCACCCGCGCTACGAACTTCCTGCACCAATGGATTTCTAACAACGTGCCACAGACCGGCAGCGCCGACGGCATCTCGGTTGCCGAACTCGCCCACAAGCTTTCGCCGATGCGAAGGCAGTTGGCATTAGCCGCGCCGCTATCGAGGAAGACACCGGCAGCGTATACGAGACGATGCTCGATGCTATCGTGCACCGTGAAGGCAGCTTGGCGGACTGAACGCGCTTGCTCTATACCGATAAAATGGGAAAAGGCTGGACGTTTCAAACCCTCATCGACGGCAGGATGAAGCTGACGGCGTTTTGCCACGTCTGCCGATGAACTGCTCTTGAAAACGGGAAAATCTCATGAACGCCTAACACGCAGGTAAATAGCCCCATGGCCTTGCAGCAGAACGCGACCATATACGCCGTCATCATCGGCGCCGGCGAGGAAAGCCGCCAACGCAAGCTGGTGATGCCAGAGCGTCGGATGGACTCGATGATCGGGAGCACTGTCTGGGCAAACCGGTCGGCCTCCTGCACTGAGATCTGACGCCCCTTCGCAGCGGCCTCTGCCGTGTTGGTCGAATTGCCGAGTTTGATGCCGGTGGTCTTGCGCGAGGCGAGGGCGGCTTTGGTGCGTTCCGAGATCAATCTCCGCTCTTTCTCGGCGACATGCCTCTCGTCAGCCGCCAAAACGCTGCAAAGCAAGTGATTGCAGCCACCGTTTTTCCATCTGCAGGTCCCCTTCTTGATTGTCGTCTATTTCACACACAGTACATGGTAAGTGCCGTCAACCACTTCGGCGCCTTCGGTGACGTGCTCAAATCCGGGGAATTGGCGGTCCCAGGCGGTGAGCCCGCGCAAATATCCGATCTGGGGGCTGTCCTCTCCGCCAAAATTCTCGCCTGACATCAGCATAGGAATACCTGGCGGATACGGCATGACGCCGTTTGCTGCCGTGCGATTTGCGATTTCCTCGACCGACACGCTTTCCACGTCGTTTGCAACGAGGCGCTGGTACGCTTCCCTGGGGGTCATATCCGGCCTCGGTAGCGTCTCGAAGGCACGGTTCAATAATTCGCCGGGATTGTTCACTCTGATGTATTCGAACATCTCGTCGCCAAGGTCGCGCAGACCGATCTTTCGGTACCGCTGCGGATGCTGTGACGCGAGTTCCGGCAGCACGTCGCTCACTCTCGCATTCGCATCGTAGTGGCGTTTGAACGAGAGCAGGTTCGTGACGAGAGTGCCCCACTTGCCCTTGGTGATCCCGATGGAGAATAGGAACATAATCTGGAAGTCGGTGACGCGCGTCGGGACGATCCCGAAGCGGGTGAAGTAGGCGTTCACCAAGGCGGCCGGCACGCCTGTCTTCTGAAGTTGACCGTCATCGCCCATGCCCGGCGCAAGGATGCTCACCTTGACCGGGTCGAGCATGCACCAGTCGGGAGCGATGCCTTCGAAACCGTGCCACGTGTCGGCAGGGTGCATGATCCAAGGCTCTTGCTGTGTGCAAAGCAGATCGGCCGGGGCGTCATTGAAATCGATCTTGCCGCCGGTTTTCGGGTCCGTGACCACCTCCGCATTCCAGGGCTTGAAGAACCAGTCTCCCTTCTCCTGGAACTTTCTGCGGATACGCCCGACCGTTTGCCGGAAATCGACGGCCTCCTGGATCACCTCCTGGGTGAGGGAATAGCCAGCTCGTCCATCCATCATGGCAGTCGCTATGTCGTTTGACGCAACGATCGGGTAGAGCGGCGACGTCGTCGTGTGCATCATGTAAGCTTGGTTGAATCTGTGGTGGTCGATTGCACCCCGCCCGTCCCGGACGTGGATGTAAGACGACTGCGACAGAGCAGCGAGCAGCTTGTGGGTGGAGTGCGTGGCGAAGACCGTCGGCCCCTTGTGCGCGGCTGGGTCGCCGCGCATCGCGAAGTGCCCTTCGTACATCGGGTTGAAACGAGCGTAGCCGTACCACGCCTCGTCGAAGTGAATGCGATCGCAACTCTTGTCGAGCAGGTCCTGCGCCCGGGCTGCGTTATAGCAAAGGCCGTCGTACGTGCAGTTTGTGATTACCGAATAGCCTGGCTTGCGCCCCTCCAACCCGCGCGTAAGCGGACTCTCCTTGATCTTGGCTTGCAGGGCGGCAGGTTCCAGCTCGGAGGGCGCTATGGGACCGATGATTCCGTAACGATTGCGTGTGGGAACCAGGTAGATCGGACGTGCGCCGGTCAGCATCAGGCCCTGTTCGATTGACTTATGGCAGTTGCGGTCGAGCACCACGAGATCGCCCTCGTTCACGCAGGCTTGCATGATAGTTCGATTGGAGCCCGAGGTTCCGACGACGCCGGAGTAGCTGCGGTGGGCTCCGAACACACGGGCTGCGTACTGCTCGCTGGCCAGCACAGGTCCCGTATGATCGAGCAGGGACCCGAGCTGCCCTCGCTCTATCCCCATGTCGGTGCGGAATAGGTTCTCGCCATAGAAGTCAAAGAACGCACGACCCGCGGGAATTTTCGTAAAGGCCACGCCGCCCTGGTGCCCGGGGGCCGACCATGAGTGCTCCCGAAGACGCGAGTAGTCGGCAAGCGCTCTCGCATAAGGAGGCAGGATTGAAGCGCGATAGCGCCCGATGGCGGCGATGATCCGGCCGGCTATGAAGTCCGGGGTGTCCTCCATGATCCAGACGAACTCGTCCACCATTTCCGCAACCTCGATCGTAATCGTCCGGGTCGCGGTCGTTCGCTCTGCAAGCAGAAACACCGGTACTTCGCCGTGGCGCTCGCGCAGCTTTTGGAGAAGTCCCATCGCCTGACCGTGCGAGCCGTCGTCATCGGTGCCGAGGTCCCAGTTCAGCGCGACGACCTGAATGGACGCATCCGCTGCCACGACCGCTCGTCCGTCCTCGAAGGAAAGCGCCCTTACGACGCCGACGTCGCGTTCCTCGAGTGCCCGCGCGAGACCTTCGGCCGCCCTTCCGAGACTGGTATCGAGCTTGCCGAGATCGTCGTCCACAATGAGCGCGCGGGCTCGGAATGGCCTTGTATCGGGATTGATCATATTGGGAACTCCTGGAGGGCTGGGCGGCTGCGGTAGCCGCGGGCCCGCGAAATCTGGTCCCTCAAACGGCAATACGCGCCACCAATTGACGCGAAGCTCGCATTTGTTGCACTGATGCAGGCTGAGCGGAAGTGCGTTACTGTAAAAGGCCACGCCAAACTGCGCGAGGCGATCTCGAAGACGCGGCTCTGGACGCCCGTCTTGAGCATTCATGCGGTGCAGGCGCAGTGGGCATCGCGAAGATGCATGGCTACTTGGTCGCGCTACGTGCCTCTTCGCGAATTGTCGATTCGAGAATTCCAGCTTGGCGCCGAGCCCCACGAAGGTGGCGGTGAAGGA
>NZ_JBWKME010000208.1:0-8207 GCF_056431085.1 Mesorhizobium waitakense
TATCGCCATGCGAGCTGACAAAACCGACCAGAGCTTCGCAGCCTTCATCAATCTTGCTGCTGCCGTCATAAACTCACGATGAATCTCAACAAGCCTTAGTCGATAGCGAGATATCTGTGCTGATGGAGGTCGTGGAGGCCGAGGCACTCGCGCGAGACATACCGTTGCCCGAAAATGAAAAAATCGACGTGATTGCCGACCTAATGACACTTCTGACCGACGACTTCTCCATCGACGCTGCTGCACAGGCCATTGCTGCCGATGAGATTTCCCGCGCGTCCTTCATGTCGCGGCTGCGGGCCACCGCTGAGGCAGATGGAACAATCAGCGAAGGCGAGCGGGCTGCGATCGCCAGGATTACTGATGCGTTCAGGAAAACAGTGACGTCTGCCAGCTAGCTTAGGGGCTCGTCGTCAAGCCGCCAAACTACCCACGAAGTTTGAGCACCACTTCGCCAAAAAGATTGACACCTGGACTGGTCCACCATCTGCAGTGGGATAGCGATCCTCCTAGCGGCTGTCCCACTGTCTAGGGTGTGGGACAGTGGGACAGCCGCAGTTCAAGGCTTGCTGCTCGACGGCTCAATCGCTTTCATTCGTGTTTGGATGCGATTGACCTTCGATTTGCTCAAACCAATTGCAGCTGCGATGTCGCGTACGCTGTCGCCGTCTCGCGTCATGGTCATGACGAGATCGGTCTCCACATCCTGAAGATCCTTGACCGTCCACTGCTGTTGCCCCTTACAATTCTCGTGAGAAGATGTCCCAAAACCTGACGCATATACGACCTCTGGACCGGAACAGGGGGCTCCTCGATTTCAACCTCTCCGAAAGTGCGCTGTTGTTTATTCAACAGCAGTGGTGTCGTGAAGAGGTCGAGCCGCCCATTTTAGGGTAGTGTCTCAATTTGAATATCGGCTCACGACCCTTCCATGCCCTTCCTTCTGGGCAGCGCTACGACAATCCGTGACCCGTTCCGACCGTTGAATAAATTGAGGTTGAAGGTCTCGATATGACACTACCTCCCCGTTCTAGGCGCCCTACGCGAACGGCAAAGTTCTACTCAAAGCGGCTGTTGGCGAGGGCGGTCCACCCGGCGGGACAATGAAGAGACATAATTTGTCTCCTGCAATTTTTCTCGGCGACCCGCTTCGAAATTCCCTTCGTTGCCTTAGTTCGCTACGTTGGGCGGCGAGCTTCGCATCTGCCCCGGTAACGTCTCGCAGTTGCCCAATCGATTTGTCAGGCGGTCATGCAGAGACCCGAGACGCGCTATGCACGATGCGGCGACGTCGCCATCGCTTATCAGGTGGTCGGCGACGGCCCAACGGATCTACTGTACGCGCAAGGCTGGCTCAGCAACGTAGAGTACGCTTGGGAGAGTCCCGAATGCGCTCGATTTCTCACCAGCCTGAGCCGCTTTTCCCGCCTGATCTTTTTCGACAAACGCGGTACGGGCATGTCCGACCGAAACGTCGGCTTTCCGACGCTCGAACAAAGGACCGAGGACGTCAAGACCGTACTTGATGCCGTCGGATCGAAGCAGGCGGCGCTGTTCGGAGTTTCCGAGGGCGGAAACATGAGTTCGCTGTTTGCCGCCACCCATCCCGAAAGGGTGAGCGCGCTAGTTTTGTACGGCTGCTTTGCCCGAAGCAAAAGGGCGCCCGACTATCCCTGGGGGCGGACCCACGAAGAAAACGAACGTGAGGTGGAGTCGCTCCTGGCGCAGTGGGGCCGGTCATTCGATCTCGACGACGGCGCGCCGAGCGTCGCAAGCGACCCTGTAGTGCAAAGCTGGTTTGCTGCCTACCTTCGATTTGCAGCCAGCCCGCACGCCGCCGAGCTGATTTCCCGGCTCAACTTCGAAATCGACATTCGCGCGATCCTTCCCGCCATCCATGTGCCGAGCCTGGTTCTCCATCGCGCCGGCGACCGCTGGCACGCAGCGGAGGAAGGGCGCTATCTCGCCGAGCATATTCCCGGCGCCGAGTTTCGCCTGCTGCCCGGCGATGACCACATCCCCTGGTACGGCGATCAGGACGAACTGATCGGGCAGGTCGAAGAGTTCGTCACGGGGACGCGGACGACCGCAAAACCCGGACGCGCGCTCATGACCCTGCTGATGACCGATATCGTCGACTCGACCAGGACCCTGAGCGCCGTGGGGGACGAGCGGTGGCGGTCGATCCTCGAGCAACTGGACGTCAATGTCAGCCGACGCGTTGCCGCGCTCGGCGGGCAAAAGATCAAGCACACTGGCGATGGATATCTGCTCACATTTGCCGGGCCCACCCCGGCGATTGAATGTGCCAGGGCGTTGGCGCGAAACGCGAAGGCGCTCGGGCTGGAGCTGCGGACTGGCATCCACATTGGAGAGTGCGAGCGCCGGGCCGACGATCTGAGCGGTCTGGCGGTCCACTTGACGGCGCGCATCATGGCCGAAGCGGCGCCGAACTCGATCCTCACCTCCCGAACCGTGAAGGATCTCGCGGTCGGCTCCGGGCTGGACTTCACCTTCCTCGGCCACCACGAGATGAAAGGTATCCCCGAAGGCTGCGACATTTATGAATTAACAAGCTGAAACGAATGTCTGGTTCTGGCGCTAGCTTCACATTCCGGTAGTCAGCTCAGGCGGCAAGATTCCACCCACAGCCGAAATTCAAACTGAGACACTACACATTTTAGAAGTTGCTTGTATTCGACGAACGGATGCGCAAGACTCAATGGTTGCGCACCGGCTTTGGCCATTCGGGAGAAGGGCATGGCGCAGGTTCAGTCGCTCGGTTCCTCTACTCGCCAGTCTTCGCCAATTGACGGAGAACGACGCCACATCACGGTGATGTTCACCGACTTGGTGGGCTTTACGCCTCTCACCGAACGTCTCGGTGAAGAGGCGGTGTTTGCTCTCATTAAGCGGTTGGCGGGAGAACAGGCCGACATCATCCGCGATCAGGGTGGCGTGCTGCAGGACTTCGCCGGTGATGGGCTTATGGCAGTGTTCGGAGCGCCGGTCGCGATTGAGGACGCACCGCTTAGGGCATGCCGGGCAGCCGTCTACATCCAGGATCGCCTCCTCGCGGTTAGAGACGAGATGGAGCGGCAATTCGGCTTTTCGCCGCAACTGCGCATTGGGCTTCACGCGGGGCCGGTCATAGTCGGCAGAATCGGCGACGAGAAGGCGCTCGCATACAATGCCTTAGGCGACGCGGTGAACCTGGCCGCACGCGTCCAGAGTGCCGCCGAGCCCGGCACTGTGTACTGCACGAGGACTCTAGCAGATCTGGTGGCCGGCTTCGTCGAACTCACAGAGCTCGGCGTCCGAGAGCTGAAGGGAAAGAGCGCTCCGGTTTCCCTGTTTCGCCTCGACAAGCTCAGGACGGGCATCAGCCGTTTTGGGGCGAAGCAGCAACGCGGCCTGACCAGCCTGCAAGGCCGGCAGAACGAGCTCGAACTCGTTCGCTCGTGGTGGTCGACAGTGCGCAGCGACCACTCGATCGTGTCTATAGTCTCCGGCGAAGCGGGGGTGGGCAAATCACGTGTTGTGCACGAGTTTCAAAAGGAACTCGTAGGTCAGCCGGCTCTCCTACTTGAGGCAGCTTGTCGGCCGGAGGCATCAACCACCCCTTATCATCCGTTTGTGGACGTACTTCGCGGTTGGTTTCAGATCGTGGAGGGCACGCCGGAAGTGGACGCAAGCGCGCGATTGACCGCTGGCCTTGAAGGTCTCGGTATCCAGGCGGAGCCGGTCCTACCTTATCTCTTGAACCTGCTGGGTCTCTACTCCGGCAGCCTTGGGCCGATTCCCGCAGCCGAGCTCGCCGGAGTGCGCACACGCGAGGCGATCGTCTCGATCATCGAGGCGTGGTCTCGACTCGGTCATCCCTTGCTCCTCATCATCGAAGATATCCATTGGGCCGACAGCGCATCAATCGAGGTGCTGCGCCTCCTCATGGAGCGCTCAGCGGATATCAGGTTGATGCTGCTTTTGACGTCCAGGAAGACAGGCAATCTACCCTGGAACCCGGATGGCACCCGTCTGGTGGAGCTAAGGTTAGCGCCGCTCAGCCCGAGCGAGGCGGCCAGCCTGTTTCAGGACCGGCTCGCCGGACGTTCGATCTCCGAGGATGTCTTGCGAACGGCTGTTTCGAAGTGCGAGGGCAACCCGCTGTTTGCAGAAGAGATCGCGAACTTTCTTGCGGTTCGGGGTGATAGTCCGCCACAATCCGACGAGATCCCCACGAGCATCGAGAACCTGATAATGGAGCGGGTGCATCACCTGCAGCCCGACGAGCGTTCAGTTGTGCAGACCGCTTCCGTCATCGGCAGGCAGTTCCAGACGCAGCTCGTTGCGGAAGTCTGCCGGGACGAGCGGGCCGCGGAGGACGTCCTGCCCAAAGCAAACGAGGAAGGGATCATCTACAGGCTCGAGGCAACAGCCCCGGTGATCGACCTCGAATACGCCTTTAAGCACGCGCTGATCCAGGATGCGCTTTACGGCTCTCTGCTCAAGGCGCAGCGCGTCGAGCTGCACGCGCGAACAGCCGCGGCAATCGAGCGCAGGGCGGCCGACAGGGTGCAGGAGTTCGCCGAGATCCTCGCCCACCACTATAGTCGAACCAACTCGCATTCGAAGGCGGTTCGATACCTGGCCCTTGCTGCCGAAAGGAGCCTGGGCGTCTTCTCGCTACGTGAAGCTATGGGCTATCTTGACCAAGCCCTTGCCCTAGTCAATGTCGAGCCGGACAGCACCGACGACCGCACCCTGGCGAACCTGGTTGTCAGCCGACTGATGGTCTGCTGTTGGGAGGCCGATTTCGGTGGGATGATTCCCATCGCTGAGAAGCATCTGCCGCGCATCGAGAAGTTGGGTGCAAGCCGTGAGCTGTCCAGGACGCTCGCCTGGCTTGGGGAGGGTTACCTCAACGCCGATCGCTTTGACGACGCACAACTTTCCCTGAAGCGAGCGCTGCAGACGGGCGAGACCATCGGCGATCTCGAAAGCATTGCTTACGCCAAATGGGATCTGCTCTGGATCGATCTGCTTCGCCCGGACGGCAAATCGATGCTCGCCTACCGCGAAGTCGGTCGTGAGCTGTTGGCCATCGCCGCGAACCTGAGCGACGTCTATCTGGAAACGCTGACGTACTACCTGCTCGGCGCAGAGTCCCTGCAACGGGGAAGCCTGGGCGAAGCCAAGCAATGGGCCGACAGGTCCGTCGATCTGGCGAACCGCACCAATTATCCGCCTGCCCGCTCGCTGGGCTTGATGATGTCCAGTTTTGTGATGGCCGTCGCCGGCGACGCGAAAACCGCCCTTGCTGAAGCAGAGGCCGCCTTCGCCGCATCTGGTGGTAGCACCGAGCAGCTTTGCTCGAGATGCGCCATTGCCGTTGCCCTCCTCACCGGAGGTCAAATGCCGCAGGCTGTCGCGGAATTCGACAACATCTACGATCAGATCAAAAGCGCTGGCTTTCGCGGGCTGATGGTCGCGGTCGAGGTTCCGAGATGGGTGGCGGTCGCCGCGTCAGGGCGCTTGCAGGAGGGGCTCAAGGGCCTCGAGCGCGCGACAGACCTCTTCGCTAGGTGGAACAACACACGCATGGTGGCTTGGGCAAATCTGGCCCTCGGCCAAGTCTACGCCCAGGTCGCCGCAGCGCCGCGGCCTCCCATGATGACCCTGCTTCGCGACCCGGGACTCCTGAGGCTTGGCCTCAGCGCTCCCAGTCGCGCCCGCCGCCATCTCGAAGAGGCGGTGCGTCTTGCTCGCACGGCGGAGACGCCCGGTTTTCTGATGCAGGCGCTCACGGCCCTCTCCCTCCCGCCTATCGGCCAGCCAGCCAAGAACATTGACCGCCTGCAAGAGGCCAAGAAGATTGCAGTCGATCTTGGGGCAACGCCGGTGGTGGAGATGATCGATCGGGCAATTGTTCCCAGTTAGGTCTACTAGGCAAATGCTTAGCATTCTAAGAAGCTGCCAATCCCGATTCGGTTCCAAGGATGCGCAAGGCGATGGGGGGCCTAGTTCGTTTAGCGCCGCTGATCAGCTGGAACAGGCGCGAACCGCTAATTTGTTCCCCCTCCGGCGATCAGAGGATATTGCCGAATGGGCTGAAGGCCTGCGCAAAGCGGGGCTGCCGGAATGATCGCCAACCGCCGCCTCACTGTGATCATGATGGCCGATGTAGTTGATTATACTCGCCTGATGGAAGCAGACGAGGCGGGCACTCTGGCCGCGTTGAAGGAGCGGCGGACAGCCATCGTCGAACCGACAGTGCAAGCGCAGGGCGGGCGCGTCGTCAAATTGATGGGCGACGGGATGCTCATGGAATTTTCCAGCGCCGTGAACGCGGTGACGGGGGCAATAGAACTGCAACAGAAGTTCACCACGGCGAACGCGGCGCTGGCGCAGGACCGCCAAATCGCGCTGCGCATAGGCATCAACCTCGGGGACGTTATCGGGGAGGAATCCGACATATACGGCCACGGCGTAAATATCGCCGCCCGCCTCGAAGCACAGGCGCCCCGCAGCGGCATCTTGGTGTCGGATGCGGTTCACGCGCAGGTAAGCGGCATGGTCAACGCAAATTTCACATTCGCCGGCGAACTGCAGCTAAAGAACATCGCCGCGCCTGTCCGCGCCTGGCGCTGGACCGGATCGGAGACGACCGCGGCGGCGATGGGGCCGACGCCCCGCCCGGACGCCAAATCATCGTCGCCCGCCAAACCCTCGATCACTATCCTGCCGTTCACCAACTTGAGCGGCGACCCTAATCAGGAGTTCTTCGCCGCCGGAATCGGGCTTGATCTGGAATCGGCTCTCAGTCTCATTGGCGGAATTGAGTTGCGCGCGCAGGGCGCCCCTTCCGAGTTCCAACTGACTGGCAGCGTCCGCGCCGCGTCAGGTCAGATCCGCGTCACAGCAAGGCTGATCGAGGCGGCTGGCGGCCGACAGCTTTGGGGCGGCCGGTTCGATGGCCGCGCCGACGACATTTTCGCCTTGCAGGAGGAAATTACACGCCAGGTCGCGGTGGCCATGCAAGTCAAATTGACCAGCGGGGACTACGCGCGGCTGTGGGATGGTCAGACCAGAAGCCTCGCCGCCTGGGAACGCTGCGTTGTCGCCAACGCGTATCACGAGCGGTGGTCCGAAGCCGACAACCGCCGCGCCCGTGACTTGCTGCAGGAGGCGCTCGAGATTGACCCGGACTATGTCGCCGCCAAGGTGTTGCTGGTTAAGACCTGGTGGTATGATGCGCGCTACTACATGCAAGGCGATGATCGTGAGTACGCCCTGGCTACTGCGGAACGTCTCGCCAAGGAGGTGCTGGAGCGGCGCCCGGACACCGCCAATGCTATAATGTTTTTGGGCGCCGTGGCATGGCTCCGCGACCGGTACGACGAGGCGATCACGCTCTGCCGCCGCGCCGCCAGCCTCAGCCCTAGCGACGCATGGACGCTCGGCTTCTTCGGCTTCATGTCGATCTATTCCGGTGACGTGCATGAAGGGCTGGTCGCACTTGAGCGCGCCGCGCGACTGTCGCCGCAGACCTTCACCTGGATCGATTATCACATCGGCCATGCCCGGGCATGGCTGGGGGACGACGCCGGCGCGCAGGCCAGCCTGCATCGTTATATAGCAGCCAATCCGCAAGATACTTGCGGCTACTTGATGCTGGCCGTCATCCACGGATTCGCTGGTCGGACGGAAGACGCGCGCCGCGCCGTCGCGGAAGCTGTCGGGCGAAAGGCGGACATCGATCAGGATCAGGTCCGCCGCTCGAACCGCTACCGCGACCCCGTACGGTTGGAACGGGTGATCGCGGTGCTGAACGCGGCCGGGCTTCCCGCCGGAGCAGGGTTACGTTGACATCCTATCCGATGGAGCCTTCGAGCCTGACGGCGCAGACTGACCGACCAGTCGTAAAATCCTGATTAAGCCTTTGAACGTACGTGATATTCTGCCGTCACCACCGCCGGCACGAAGGCCGGGGATTCCTGCTGCGCTGTAACCGCTGTTCTCAGGCTACGGCCTTGAGCGGCATAGGTCTGTAGGCCCAAGGCAGCAGATCGTCGATCTGGCTTTGTGGATGGCCGGCGACGATCCGGGCGATCACGTCAGCGAGGTAGGTGTGAGGTTCGACGCCGTTGAGCTTGCATGTTTATGCCGCACGCCGAACTATGCCGAGCGGACGCGTTTCCTCCCATGTT
>NZ_JBWKME010000209.1:0-2412 GCF_056431085.1 Mesorhizobium waitakense
GCAAGCACCCGGTCCGTGGCACCCACACTTTCGCAGATTCGATACACACAAAGGGTGTTCCAGGGAGCACCGACGTCTTCTCCCACAACAAGGGGAGAAGGGAAGAGCGCCGGGCTTACTCCACCTTCACCAGCACTGCGCTTTCGAACTCCAGCACCTTGTCGCCGGTCGAATCGAAGGCCTCGGCACGCAGCGCCAGCAGCCGCCAGCCGGGGCGTGAGGTGATCGGGCGGTGGGAAAGTGCCGTACGCGTGAAGGTGATCGTTTGCCCGGCATAAACCGGCTTCAGCCATTTCAGGTTCTTGAAGCCGGGCGAGGGGCCGAATTCCGGCACCGGGCCGGGGCCGCTCCACGCGGCGATCTCGGCGTCCATGCGGCTTTCCAGATTGAGTTTCATCCAGGTCGCGGCGGTGTGCCAGCCGGACGCGCAGAGCCCGCCGAGCACGCTCTTCTTGGCGGCTTCCTCGTCGATATGGAAAATCTGCGGGTCGTATTTTCTGGCGAACGCCTTGATCGCCTCGGGCTCGAATGTGTGCGAGCCGAGCGTAACGGTGGTGTCGATGCGGAAGAATTCGTCCAGTGTCATGCGGGGCTCCCCGCAGCATCGCGCGTGAGGAACATGACGGAGTTTTCGAGCTCGAAGACGCTTTCGCCGCGCTGGTTGAACATCTCGCTGCGCATCGTCACGAAACCGAGCTGCGGCTTCGATTTGGAGAGGCGTTTGGCAACAACGACGAGGCTGCCGGTAAGCATGTCGCCGGCCAGAACCGGCTTCTTCCATTTGACCTGATCGACGCCGGGCGCGCCCTGGCAGGTGGAGTCCAGCAGGAAGGCGTCGCACAGCATGCGCATGAATATGGCGCAGGTGTGCCAGCCCGACGCCGCCAGCCCGCCAAGGATACTCGCCTTGCCGGCTTCCTCATCGAGATGCATCGGCTGTGGGTCGAATTCCGTGGCGAATGCAATGATCTCGGCGGCGCTCACCAGCTTGCTGCCGAGGTCGAGCGATACGCCCTCGACGAAGTCCTCATAGGCCCAGGTTTTTGCAGTCATGGTCTGGTATCCGGTTCATAGACCCACGATTTCGGATCGGGGTTTCCGGATGCAGGCAGGGCGCCGTTTGGTCAAGAGATTTCTATAGCGCCACGTCGCGGCCGAATAAGCTTTGGCGGACGGGTCAAAGCCAGCCGCGGCGGCGGAAATACCAGAAGGGCAGGATCGCCGACAGGATCATCAGGCCGATGGCGAAGGGATAGCCGAGCTGCCATTTGAGCTCGGGGATGATGTCGAAATTCATGCCATAGATCGAAGCCACCAGCGTCGGCGGCAGGAAGATGACGGCGGCGACCGAGAAGATCTTGATGATGGCGTTCTGCTCGATCGAGATCATGCCGAGCGTGGCATCGAGCAGGAAGCTGATCTTCTGCGACAGGAAGGTGGCGTGGTCGGCGAGCGACAGCACGTCGCGCGACAGCGTCTTGATGCGCGCCTTGGTGTCCTTGCTCATCTTGGTCCGGGTCGAGGCGTGGGCGAAGAAACCGGCCAAGCGCTGCAGCGAGATCAGGCTGTCGCGGATCGAGGAGGCGATGTCCTCCTTGCGGCCGATGGCTTTCAGGAGTTCCTGGAAATCGCGATTGCGCTTGGAAACCTTGGTCGACGGCGCCTCGAAGATATCGCGCGAAATCGCCTCGATGTCGCGGCCGGCGCGCTCCAGGATATCGGCGAGGCGATCGACGATTGCCTCCAGCAACCCGATGAGGATGGTGTCGCCGCTGGTGCAGCCGGTCGCCACCTTCTCGGCGCGCTGCGGAAAGGTCTTGAATGCCTTCGGTTCGTGATAGCGCACGGTGATCAGCCTGGTGCCGGCGAGCACGAAAGTGACCGGCGACATCAGCGGATCGTCGACCTCTGTCTGGGCGGGCAGGGTGGCGGTCATGAAGTAGGCGCCGTCCTCGACATAGAGGCGGCTCGAAATCTCGATCTCCTCCATCTCCTCGCGCGTCGGAATGGCGACGCCGAGCCAGCTTTCGATTGCCACTTCCTCTTCCCTGGTCGGGTTGAGCAGGTCGGCCCAGACGACGTTCTCGCCGTTTGCCAGGAGATCGTCGATGACGCGCAGGCGGTCATTGTCCACGACGAAGGCCTTGATCATCGCCGGGTCTCCCTTGTTGGGGCCAGGGTGCGTTCGGATTGAAGCTCGTGTCGGATGGCACGGCGGTCCGGCGCGTGCACCTGCCGCTTAGTCCTGTGGCGTGACAAAATCAAGACAAGCAACTGGCGGGCGAATGACTCCGGCGGCTGCGAAGAACTCTTAGTGTCTGCTCCAAAAAGAAGTGAGTGATTTCAGCGGGTTGTGATTCAGTCGGATTGCTGAGATTCGACGGAGATCATGATGCCCTGGACCGAAACCAC
>NZ_JBWKME010000210.1:0-7104 GCF_056431085.1 Mesorhizobium waitakense
CTTTCGCAGATTCGATACACACAAGGGGTGTTCCAGCTTGGCGAGAATAGTGCTCCGTCCAGCACCCCTCATCCGTCTCGGCGCCAAAGCGCCGATCCACCTTCTCCCACAGGGGGAGAAGGGAAGGATGCTAACGATCACAAACCGGTGAGCGCTGTAACAAAGCCTCGGCCGGCGGCGAAGTGGGGACATGAGCGGCGCATCGGGGCGCCGTCACCCACGGAGCCAGCCGATGTCGCGTTCCTGCAAGTCACTCGTCGTGTCCAGCCTCGGCGCGCTCGCGCTCGCCACGTCGCTAGGTGCGGCGCAAGCCCAGCCGCTCACCGTGGTCGAGCTGTTCACCAGCCAGGGTTGCTCGTCCTGCCCGCCGGCCAACGCCAATCTGATCAAGGTCAAGGACCAGCCCGATGTGCTGGCGCTGTCCTTCAACGTCACCTACTGGGACTATCTCGGCTGGAAGGACACATTCGGCCGCCAGGAATTCACCCAGCGCCAGGTCACCTACGAGCCGCCGCTCGGTCATGACGGCCCGTTCACCCCGCAAGTGGTGGTAAACGGCCGCGCCGATGTCGTCGGGGCCGCGCCTGGCGAAATCCAGCAGCTGATCTCGAGCGCCGGTCACGCCAGCGGCCCGTCGCTGTCGCTCGACGGCGGCAAGGTCAGCATCGGCGCCGGCTCGGCGCCGGGCGGCCGGGCCGATGTCTGGCTGGTGCGCTATACCAAGGGTGTCGTCGAGGTGCCGGTGGCGCGCGGCGAAAACACCGGCCGCACCTTGCCGCACGCCAATGTCGTGCATTCGCTGAACAAGCTCGGCAGCTGGACCGGTGACGCCAAGGCGCTGGATGTGCCGGCCGCTTCCGGCGGGCTCAGCACCGCCGTGCTGGTGCAATCGCCGGGCGGCGGACCGATCCTCGCCGCCGCGACCAACTGAAATTCACCGCGGCACGATCATGCCGCGACAACGACCCGCGCAACGCCGCAGCAGCGGCGCCGCGACAACCCGGCCCACCGAAAGAGGTGCGCCATCATCCCCAACCCTAAGGAGACCATCATGACGACCTTTTCCCGGATGACATCGTCGGCCCGCTTGACGCTGCCGGCGCTCGCTCTCGCTTTGTGCTCGACGGCGCTGTTTGCCGGCGGCACCGCCCGCGCCGACGACGCGACCAACGCCATGAAGCCGGCAACCGATGCGATGAAGCCTGCTACTGACGCCATGAAACCCGCGACGGATGCGATGAAGCCGGCCGATCCGATGGCCACCAATTCCATGAAGCCCGCAGCCGATGCGATGAAGCCGGCCGCCGACGCCATGAAACCCGCGGCGGACACCATGGCTCCGGCCAATTGAGATTGGTCCTGGCCGGCTGTCCCTGGCGGGCTCCCTGTCCGGCCAGGGACAGTCCTGGCCGGCGCACGCGAATGTGAGGCGCCATGGCAACTCGTGCATCGCGCCATCGTACCCAATGCAATAGACTGATCCCAATGGAAGCCACAGGAGTGCAACCATGACCGACATCAACAAACCCAACCGTCCATTCGGCTTCGTCAAAGGCGCGCTCGCCGCACTTGCTCTTGCCGCCGCGGGCGCCGCCTTCTGGTTGACGCCGGCGGTTTCCGCCGAGGACGCGGTAAAGATCCCGCCGCCTGCGATGGACGAAAAAGTTGCCGGCGGCAGCGAGAAGGCGATCTTCGCCGGCGGCTGCTTCTGGGGCGTGCAAGGCGTCTTCCAGCACGTCAAGGGCGTCAGCAAGGCCGTCTCCGGCTACACTGGCGGGTCGAAGGAAAACGCTGTCTACGAGACGGTCGGCACAGGCCGTACCGGGCATGCCGAATCCGTCGAGATCACCTATGATCCGTCTGTTGTCACCTATGGCCAGCTGCTGCAGGTCTATTTCTCGGTCGCCCACAACCCGACCCAGCTGAATTTCCAGGGTCCCGATTCAGGCACGCAGTACCGCTCGACGATCTTTGCCGAAAACGACGCACAAAAGAAGATCGCGCAGAGCTACATCGCCCAGCTCGACCAGGCCAAGGTCTTCGCCGAGCCAATCGTCACCACGCTGGAGACAGGCAAGACCTTCTATCCGGCCGAGAACTACCACCAGGACTTTTTGACCCTGAACCCGACCTATCCCTACATCGTCTACAACGACCTGCCCAAGGTGGCGAACCTCAAGCAGCTGTTCCCGGCGCTGTACAGCGAGAAGCCGGTGCTGGTGCTGTCGGCCAGCAACTGAGGCAGCTTCGCCGAAGAGGCGTCGGCGCGAGGCGCCCCCCTCTGGCCTGCCGGCCATCTCCCCCTCAAGGGGGGAGATCATGCGCTCAGCCGCTTTCGCCAACTATCAACGCTATAAGGTAGGCGGTACAGCGGAGCCGCCCATCTCCCCCTGAGGGGGAGATGTCCGGCAGGACAGAGGGGGCGCTGTCCCGCCAGCCTCTCAGCCAATTCCAGCTGCGCCCGCGACGGATTCAAGGTGTACAGAAGGACAGAAGCGTGGCGATCCTTCGCGCCCCCCTCTGCCCTGCCGGGCATCTCCCCCCTCGAGGGGGGAGATTGGCGCCGCCCCGTTGGCGCCTCTCCTCAGTCGCTCAATACGGCCACTCACCCCGGCCCAGCGCAGCGACCGCCGCGATGATCCGCGCAAACGCCTCCGCCGCCGCCGGAACGGTCGTGCGGGCGCGCAGGAAGCTGTGCACCAATCGCGGCTCCTCGTGCCAGAACGCCTTGCCGCCGGCGGCCAGAATGCGGTCGCGGTAGGTCTCGCCATCCGACGACAGCGGGTCGCATTCGGCTGACACGATCACCGTCGGCGGCAGGCCGGAGAAATCGCGGCCGCGCAGCGGCGAGAAGGTCGGATCGTCAGACGATTGCGCCTTGGTCGAGCGGACGTCGCGGTAGAAGGCGATGTCGTGCAGCGACAGCAGCGGCGCGTCGGCGTGCTCGATGTAGGAGCCGGCGCGCTCGTCGCCGCCGAGGCCGGGATAGATCAGCACCTGGCCGATCGCGGCGTGGCGGCGCGTCGCCCGCGCCACTGCCGCGGCGAGGTTGCCGCCGGCGCTTTCGCCGCACAGCACGAGCGGCAGGCCGGTGGCCGCTGCCGCCCATTCGAAGGCGGTCACCGCATCGTCGAAGGCGGCGGGGTGGACATGCTCCGGCGCCAGCCGGTAGTCGACCGACAGCACGTCGAAGCCGGTGCAGGCGCAGATTTCGGCGCAGATGTCGTCATGGCTTTCGAGCCCGCCGAGGATGAAGCCGCCGCCATGATAATAGACCACAATCGCCGGCGCCGCCCTGCCGGCAAGCTGGTAGCGTCGGACCGGGATGTCGCGGCCGGTGGCGGCGATCAGGCCGTCGCTGGCCTTGACCCCCGGCGGGCGGCCAGGATGGAAGGCCCGGCACATCCTGTCGTAGACGGCGCGTTGCTTGTCGATCGGCAGGCCGATGATCTCGGGCGGATACCAGGCGTTGACCGCGTCGATATAGCCCCACAAAGCCGGGTCGAGCCGCCTTTCGTATTTGCCGCGGCTAATGCTTGGTCCGGCCGTCATAGCTCGGCGTAGAGCTCCGCCGCATTTTCAAAGGTGAAGCGCAGCGGCACCGAGCCTTCGACCTGCCAGGCGGTGACGCTCTCACCCGCCAGAAGCCGGCAGGCGCCTTCGGTGTCGGTGATGGCGCCGCCATAGAGCCGGTTGGCGAGGTTGAGGATGCCGGTCTGGTGCATGGCGGCACTGCCGCTGCCGCAGGCATCCTTGACCAAAAGCACGCGAAAGCCTTTCGCGACAGCGTCCTTCACGGTGGCGTCGATGCAGGCCTCAGTCCAGACGCCTGATACAACCAGCCATTCGATGCCGACCGACTTGAGGTCGCGGGCCGCCGGGCCGGTGCGAAACGCGCTCGCCTCGGCCTTGATCAGCAGGGCTTCGCCATTCACGGGCGCCACCTCATGACAGATCTCGGTCAGCGGGTCGCTCTTGTCGGAAAAGGCCGACTTGCCATCGGCACCGAGCGGATGAAACGGCCGGTCCTGCTTGTCGAGATCGACGATGTAGGCCCAGTGGTACAGCGGCACGTGGTTGCCGCGCGCCGCCGCCTGCAGGCGCTGGACGTTGGCGAGGATTTTTTCATAGCCGTCGACGAGGTAGCGCTTGTCCTGCCTGTGCTCCTCCTGCAGGTCGATGAAGACCGCGGCCACCGCGCCGCGTTTGAGGGAGATCGGGCTTTTCATGCGGACGCGCCTTCGCCGTCCCTGGACGAAGCATCTCCTTTCATACGTCGGCGGGACAGAGGGGGGCGCGAAGGAATGAGGCGCTCGTTATGAGCGGTGGATGCCAACATCAAACCTGTTTCTCCAGAAACTCATCCTCATAGGGGAAGCGCGACAACAGTTCGGTGCCGGTGTCGGTGATCAGGATCTCGTCCTCCAGCTTGACGCCCTCGCGGCCACCCTTCTCGCCGATATAGCTTTCCACGCTCACCACCATGCCTGGCACGATATGGCCGTCGCGGCCATAGGTCTCGTAGTCCATGGCATGGGCGATGAACGGCGTTTCGCCATGCATGCCGACGCCGTGCATGACCGAGGTGTAGCGCTGGTCGACGAAGCGGTCCGGGATTTTCCAGGCTTTCTCGGCGATCTCGCGAAAAGCCATGCCAGGCCTGACGATCCCGATGTTGTGCTGAACCTGGTCGTGCGCCATGCGGTAGAGCGATTTCTGGTAGGGCGTCGGCTTGCCCGGCCCGCAGCGGAAGGTGCGGGAGAAATCCGAATAATAGCCATAGCAGCCGATGGTGTCGGTATCGAGCGCCAGGAGTTCGCCGGGCCGGATCTTGCGGCCGCTGGCCTCGTTGAACCACGGGTTTGTGCGCTGGCCGGAGGTCAGCAGCCGCGTCTCGATGAACTCGCCGCCTTGGCGGATGACCTCGCCATACATGATGGCGAACAGGTCGTTTTCCGAAACGCCGGGCTTGATCGCCTCGCGCACGGCGTAGACGGCTGCCTCGGCGCCGGCCATCGACACCTGCAGGCATTTCACTTCCTCGGGCGTCTTGACGGCGCGCACGGCGAGGATCTCGCCTTGGCAGTCCCGGACCTCGCAGCCGCGTTTCTCCAAGGCGAGGGCCTGCAGATGGCTGCAGCGGTCGAGGCCGAGCTTCATCGAGCCGCCGCCATGCTGTTTCAAAAGCTCGGCGATCTCGTCGGCGAAGGGGCCGGCGGTCTCGTCGTCACGGCCTGACACCGACGACCAGACCAGCTTGGACGGACGCGCCTCATCGATCGTGTCGAGCACCATCGAGACATGGTAGCTCTGAGGGTATTCGAACAGCACGATCGGCCCGACGGCCGGGATGAAGAAGTAGCGGGTCGAGTTGCGCAGGAAATAGCCGAACATGTTGCGCGAGCCGGTGGCGTAGCGCTGGTTGTAAGGGTCGAACAAAACCACGCCGCCATAGCCCGCCTCGCGCATCCAGCCGCGCAGTTTTGCCAGCCGGCCCTTGCGCAAGGCGTCCGCGTCGATGAAGGACGGCTCGGTGTCGGACAGCCACATGCCGCCGGCCGGATCGGCCGCCGCCGGGTGGCGCATGCGATCCTTGAAGTCGACGTCCTCGGTGCTGTCGGGATCGAATACGACGATGCTCATGGGTGTGCGCCTTGGCTGGGTTGCGAGGTCCGACCATGGCGCATACGGGGCGAAGGGATTGTGCGGAAAACCGCAGGTGTTGTGCGGGATACCGCCGGCCAATCAGATGCGCCGCAATCCTTCGCGCCCCCCTCTGTCCTGCCGAACATCTCCCCCACAAGTGGGGAGATTGGCAGCTCCGCCAGTCGCGCCTTTATCTTCAAGATCAGTGATTGGCGAAAGCCGAGGCGACATCCAATCTCCCCCTCGTGGGGAGATGTCCGGCAGGACAGAGGGGGGCGCTGTACCGCCAGCATCACCACCCCCTAATGCCGTCTCGCCATCTTCGGGGCATGGCCATGCTCCTCGCGAAAGGCGCGGGCGAAACTCGACATCGAGGCAAAGCCGCAGGCCAGCGCCACGTCGCGCACGGCGAGCGTCGAATGCGCCAGGAGATCGGCGGCGCGCTTCAGCCTGAGGCGCCGGTAGTAACCGTTGGGCGAGATGGCGAGCTCGGAGCGAAAACTCCGTTCCAGCTTGTCGGACGAGACGCCGAGCCGCGCCGTCAGCTCGGCCATGCCGAGCCGTTCCTCGACCGCGTCCTCCATGATGGCGATGGCCGACAGCACAAGCTCGTTCTGGACGCCGGTGCGCAGGCGCAAAGGCATCATCTTGCGATCGATGCTGGAGCGGAGCTGGCTGTGCACGAACCATTCGGCGACGCCGGCGGCAAGCTCGGCGCCATAGTCGCGGGTGATGATCTCCAGCATCATATCGAGGCTGCCGACGCCGCCGGCCGAGGTGAAGCGCTTGCGGTCGATGACATAGAGGTCGCGTCTCAGCTCGATGTTGGGAAACGCCTCGGTGAAGGCGGCCTGGCTGGTCCAGTGCAAGGTGCAGGCATGGCCGTCGAGCAGGCCCGCGCGAGCAAGAAAGAACGCCGCATCCGCCACCGCGCCGATATGGGCGCCATTGCGCAGGCTTTTGCGGATCCAGCTGGCGGCGTCCTCGGCGACGAGGTGATCGGCATCGCCGCCCGAGCAGACGACGATGCGATCGACCCTGGGCGCGTCCTCGGCGTAAAAGCCCGGCTGGATGACGACGCCGTTCGAGGCTTCGACCGAGCCCGGCGTAGCCCCAACGATGATCCAGCGATAGCACTGCCGCTTGGCAAGCACATTGGCGGCACGCAGCGGCTCGATGACGGAGCTGAACGCCATCATCGGAAAGCCGGGAAACACCAGCACGGCAAAGGTGAGGGGCGTTTCGGCGGGTTTTTGAGGGGCGTGCGCTGCCATGGGGCGCTACAATTCGGGCAGATGGGGTTCGGGGTCAACGGGGGTGGTGAACCCATATTGCGAGAGGTTGGCGCTGCCCCTCACTTGCCTGCCGGCATCCTCTCCCCGTATAGTGACGGGGAGAGGGACGCTGTGTCCGAACCTGATAGATAGGTAACAGAATGGACCGATAGCATAGGTGACA
>NZ_JBWKME010000211.1:0-4981 GCF_056431085.1 Mesorhizobium waitakense
ACTTGGCCGCTCGCCTACGCCAGTTCGATTAATGATCCGCGCACCAAAGCTAAGCTGATGGTCAATCTGATCCTCGACGGCACTCCGTACAGGAGGCGCGTCGTGCATGAGAAGATCAGGTCGCATCGCGTCGCGATGGACGCACGGCAATCTAATCGCGTTCCAACGTTGTGAGCATCGCAGCGAGGCGTCTTGCACTGGCCTTCATAGTGTTGATCCAATGTTCGACCGGGTGCTTCTGCAGCCTTGTGACCGGACCGGTTACGCCGATGGCGTAAAGAACACCGACCGGTTTCATATGCACAGGACAGGCGTAGGCCATAATGTTCTCGTCGATCTCACGGAAGCAGAGTGCGTAGCCCGTGCGCCGGATTTCCTCGAATTCTGTTAAGACGACGCCGAGATCCGTATTGGTATACGGGGTGAAGTTTTCGAGCGGCTCACGCAGGTGCTGCCGAACCACTTCGGGTTCTTGATAGGCAAGGATGGCCTTCGCGGAAGCCGCAGCATGCGCTGGCAGATGCTCTCCCGGCAGCACATGCAGGCGGTGTCCCTGGTCCGGGGCCGAGCGCGCTATCGAGAGAACATGCTCGTGATTAAGCCGAACCACATAAGTGGTCTCGCAGAAAAGGGCAGCAAGATCATCGACTACGAGTTGTGCATAGGCGCTGGCCTTGTTCTGGTTGAGTCCGAGATGAAGCATGCGCCACATGCGGGGTCCAACCCGGAAAGTCTTGTTCCAGGCATCGTCGCTAATGAGGATGCCGAGGTCGACCAACGACCGCACTAAACGGTACGCCGTCGGCTTGGGCAGGTTCGTGAGTTGGGAAATGTCGGTGAGCGTCAATCCGTTCTGTGACGCGGCCAAGGTTTCGACGATCCGAAAATAGCGCTCGATCGGTCCAGAACCATTTGCTGACACAGCCTTTCCTCCATGACTTCTTGGGGCTGAACTGCCTTCTCGCTCTTGGGTCCGGCAGCGACAAGTGTTGCATCATCCTTCGCGGGCACCGCTTGACAAGATCGGCTGTCCATTGTTCAATATCGATTATTGAGATAATATTCCGAAAAGTGAAACTTTGCAAGGCGAGGGTTGGATGACCATAAGCGTGGGTGTGGATGTCGGTGGAACGTTCACGGATTTCCTGATGCTTGATTCCGCCACAAACACATTCACCACCGCAAAAGTGCCCACAACGGTTGACGACCGCGCGCGCGGCTTTATGCAGGGAGTCGGCGAACTGGGCATCACTCCGGAGGGAATCGACTGGCTGGTGCACGGCACTACGGCCGGAACCAACGCTGTTCTGGAGCGCAAGGGGGCACTGACCGGGCTGATTACTACGGCCGGCTTTCGCGATGTGCTCGAGCTGGGACGGCGCACCCGTCCCAACGCATACGGTCTGTCAGGAAATTTTGTTCCGCTGATCGAGCGTCGGTACCGTCTCGAAGTGAGCGAACGGATGGACGCACAGGGCCGTGTCGTCGCGCCCCTTGATGCTGAAGCGGTACGTGCCGCCGTGCGGGAACTAGTAGAGGCCGGCGTGGAATCGCTGGTCGTCCATTTCCTCCATTCCTACGTTAATCCACAGCACGAAATCGAAGCCGTCCGCATAGCGCGAAAGATGTGGCCGAACCAACATGTCATCGCCGGGCATGAGATCATCCGCGAGACGCGCGAGTTCGAGCGCGGCAGCACCGCAGCGATCCATGCCGCGATCAGTCCGATCGTCAGCCGCTACATCACCAGCGTCGCTGCTCAACTCAAGGAAAAAGGCTTTCGCAATGAACTGCTGATCATGAAGGCCAACGGCGGCATGATGTCGTCGGCCCTGATCGCCGACCACGCCGCACACACGGTGATGTCCGGACCGGCCGGCGGTGTTCTCGCCTCAGCCGAGATCGCCAAGGCGGCCGGCTTCGACAACATCATTACCGGCGACATGGGCGGCACCAGCTTCGACGTCGCTCTCATCGTAAACGGCGTGCCCGTCATCACTGCCGAAAAGGATCTCGCGTACGGCGTCCCGATGCGGATTCCGGTGATCGACATGCATACGGTCGGGGCTGGCGGCGGCAGCCTGGCCCGTATCGACAAGGCCGGCATGCTACGTGTCGGACCGGAAAGCGCCGGCTCGTTCCCCGGTCCGATCGGCTATAATCGCGGCGGCGAGCAGGTCACCATCACCGATGCAAACTTCCTGCTCGGGCGGCTAAACCCTGATGCAGTCACGGGATCGAATCTGCCCGCGCCGCTCGAACGTATCAAGGAGGCGATGCAAGCCCAAATCGGCAACGCTCTGGGGCTCGATCCGATCGCAGCGGCATCGGCCATCATCGAAGTTGCAATCGCCGAAATGGCCGGCGCGATTCGCCTCATCTCTATCGAGAAGGGGCATGATCCGCGCGATTTTGCATTAATGCCATTTGGCGGAGCCGGCCCGCTTCACGCCATTGCGATCGCCCGCGAGCTCGGGATCCCGCGTATCCTCGTACCGCGTTTCCCAGGGCTGACCTCAGCACTGGGTTGCATTCTTGCCGACGTGCGTCATGACTTCGTCCAGACCATCAATCTCCCGCTGGCAAGCATCGATCAGGATGCCATCACGACCATCATGGTGGACCAGGCTGCCGCCGGGCGTGCGCTGCTGGCACAGGAAAAGGTGGAAGTGGAGACCATTGAGGTTGCGTATGAATTTGACCTTCTGTTCAAAGGGCAGTCGCATGTTCTACGCGTGCCCCTGGATGCCGACAGCTTCGATGCCGATGCCGTACTCAGACGTTTCATGAGTGCCTATCGCGAGCGCTTCGATCTCGAGCTTCCCGAGATGGTCCCGGTCCTCGTCAATGTGCGTACCACGGTGACTGGACGCCGCAACAAGATTGATCTCGCCATATTCCGTCCGGCCGAGGGCGGCTTACTAAACGCCTCTACCGGTGCACGCAGAGTCTGCTTTGCCGGCCAATGGATGAAGGCGCAGGTTTACGCGCGCGATCGCCTGCCGCTCGGAGCCATCATTGAGGGCCCCGCCATTGTTGAGCAGGCAGATTCAACACTGGTCCTCGATCCTGGCACATCGTCGCGCATCGACGAGTTCGGCAACATCGTGGTTACCATCCAAGACAGCGCGGCCGGAAATTTGAAGGGGATCAAAATGCTGCATCAGGAAAAGAAGCCGGACGCGTCCAAAGGAGTGGATCCGGTGACGCTGACCGTTATCGAAAAGGGGCTGCAGCAGGTCTGCTCGGAAATGGACCTCGTCCAGGAAAAGACCTCTTTCTCTCCGGTTATCTCCGAATCCTTTGACCGCTCGAACGGCATCTATGGCCTGGGTGATGGCCGGATGATTGCGCAGGGCGAGCTCGGTCTTCCGATATTCCTCGGGGTCATGCAGGAGACTACACGTTGCGTGATCGTCGCGCGCGACGATATGGAAGAAGGTGACGTCGTGCTCGTCAACGACCCCTATCTCGGCGGCACTCACCTTATGGACGTCAAGATGGTGCGGCCATTCTACTACCGAGGCAAACTGTGGTGTTATCTCGCCAACACGGGCCATTGGCCGGATACCGGCGGTATGGTGCCCGGCGGCTTTAACAGCACCGCCACCGAGATTCATCAGGAGGGCCTTCGCATCCCGCCTGTCAAGTTGGTGAGGCGTGGCCGGATGGAGGACGACATCGTCAACATGGTGCTCGCAAACATTCGCGTTGCGGACGAGCGCATCGGCGACATCAAGGCGCAGATTGCCGCTTTGACGAGTGGCGCGCGCCGGTTGACGGCACTACTCGACCGCTATGGGCAAAATATTGTGGAGGCGGCGATCGCCGAACTCGAGAAACGCTCAGAGCGGATGATGCGCGCCCATATCGAGACCATCCCGGACGGGACCTACGAGGCGAGCGCCTTCGTGGACAGTGACGGCGTGGTCAATGAACCGTTAGAGATCCACCTCTCGGTCAAGGTCAAAGGCAGCGGCATCGAATTCGACTTCTCAAAGTCAAGTCCGCCTTGCCAGGGACCGCTAAATTCGGTGTGGGCGACGACACTGTCGGCAGTTTATGTCGCGCTGAAGCACATCTTCCCAGATGTGCCGATGAACGCGGGCTGTTTCGAGCCGATCACGGTCCACAAGCCGGTGGGCACATTTATCTACGCTGAGTACCCTCGGCCGGTGGCCGGATGCGCGGCCGAGGTCTCGCAGCGCGTGATTGAGTCTGTGTTCCTGGCGCTGTCGCAGGCAATTCCGGACCGGCTCTTCGCCGCGCCGGCTGGCACAAGCGGCAATCTCAGTCTGGGGGGGCACGACCCCGAGACCGGCGAAAACTACATCATGTACAACTTCTCTGGCGGTGGATATGGCGGCTGGTGGAATGGCGACGGATTGAGCAACGGCTGCTCGACGATCGGCATCTCGAAGAGTCAGCCCATCGAGATCCTGGAGCAGCGCTACCCGATCCTGTTCGACACCTATTCGCTGAGAGAAGCGTCGGGCGGCGCCGGTCGTTTTCGCGGCGGCTTCGGTGTCAGCTATCGGCTTCGCCTCTTGCGCGGCCGAGGAAAGGCTTCATTCCTGATGGAGCATGGTCGTTTTGGCCCGCCCGGGATCCTCGGCGGTGAAGCGGGAGCACCCAATCGCATCTCAATCGGCCGTGGTGGATCGGTCGTGGAGCCAGAGCACGTCTCGAAAGGCGACAATTACGGGCTCAGTGCCGGCGACTGGATCGAGGTCCATACTCCCGGTGGAGGCGGCTACGGCCCAGCCGACGACCGTGATGCCTCGTTAGTGGAACGAGACCGCCTGCAGTCCTACTACACCTAATGCGAGTCTCTCGTGCGGATGCGATGCAGTGAGCCATGCGGGCCACGTAATCCTTCCCGAATGGCGTCGTTAGCGACGTGTCGAGTAGAGGTCTAGAGGTAGCGTCGCCTTAACATTTTAGGCGGACTTTACGGGCATGAGCCCGCACCCGCCCACCG
>NZ_JBWKME010000212.1:0-17696 GCF_056431085.1 Mesorhizobium waitakense
TCGCCATGCGTGCCGACAAAACCGACAAGAGCTTTGCCGCGTTCATTCACCTCGCCGCCGCCATCATAAGCTCCAGATGAATATCAACAGCCCTTAGAGCGTCCCGAGCCTGGAGCGCCCGTTCGAGGCCGATCAGGCACAAGGCGATCTGGTTCATCGCGGCTTGCCAATCGTCGCGCATCTCAGCGTATCTCGCCGCGCCTTCCTTGATTGTCAGTGAGCGCTGCAGATCGCCGGAGACGGTCAGAGCCTCATCGATGACGATCAGCTCGACGCGCAGCGCGTTGAGCGCGGCTGCCGGATCGGTTCCGGGGTTGATGTGCGGCGCGGCGGCGCCGTTGAGCAGCCCGAGAGCGGCTTCGCGGATGTTTGCCTTGTCCGCGTCGAAGTTCGCTCGGGTGCCGGCCTTCTCCGCCTCGATGATTTGGGCAAGCACATCGCGCCGATGGTCGCGGATCTCGGCGGTCCGCTCGTTGAGCAGTGCGAGCGATCCGGGTGCTGCGGTGGAGCTTCTTGATTTCGCCATTCCGAGTTTATGCCGGATTTTGGCGTCGATCGAAATAAGGATTCGGGGACGTTTAATTTCGCGTCCCAAATAGTTTGCGGTGACGACGAGCGAGCCTTTTTTCCATGTTGTAGGCTTCAGCAGCCGTCGCAGCATTTGCCGCGCAGGCTCGTGCGGCTGGTCCCAATTCCACCCCATTGGTGACCAGCCGGCAGAGTTCGTCGAAGAGTTCGGGCGGATCCTTCGGCAGGCGCGGACGTCGGTTCTTCTTCCGTATCCCCGCAGCAGCCTGGCGCCATTCGGGCCGCTTGGTGCGCTCTGCCAGAGCGTCGAGCACCGCGGCGAATTCAAGCGGGTCGGCGCCGCTCGTCAACGTGTAGCTGATCGGCGATGGAAGGATGGTCGGGCCGATGCGCTTCGTCATGGCGACACCTGGCCGAACCCACGCGAAAACAATTCGGGCGCCAAGAAAAAGGGTTTTTGTAACGGTTTAGCGCAACTAACTCCCGAAGCGGTCCCAAGGGGTAATCCGGATTGAAGGGTCAGACCCGGTAGCCGGTCCAGCACCGAAAATGCACGGTTCGGAAAGAGCTCAACGCCTTGAGAGATATGGGTTTGCTGCCTATTTTTGCGACAACCCCCCTTCCCAAATTTCTTTCCAGTGCGAACGAAGCCCCGGAGCGGTCCAGCCCCCGACCTCGGCCATGACCTTAGACCCCATGCCACCCTGGCCATGCTCGGCTCCCGACTAGCCAATACGTCGCAGGAACTATTCCCGGTTAGCGGAGGTTCTCCTTTTGAAGGGATCGCAAACCGTGAGGATGCGGCACTATGGTTGAACGCCTTCAGTGAGGAGCCGGCGCCATGCTGTTTGAACTGCTTGACGGACAGGGCCAAAAGCGAAGTGCGCTGTACCATGCCGCACGGCTGGAGGCGTTGCATAGGCGGGTGCTGAGGCGTTTCGACAAGGTCGACCGCATGGCCAATCAGGTCGAGGAAGCTGCAGCCGTTTTGGTCGAAGCCGCGCATCAGCCTGTCCCTGATGCAAGGGCATAGTTGTTCGCCACCTCGACAGGAAGGGCGCCTACGTTCGGTCTTGGCGCCTCTTTCCTCCCAAGCCCCTTTGCGGCGCTGGTGACGAGCGCGAATTTTCGCGATTGACGGTCTAAATCTCCTTTTCGGTAAAAAGTCTCGGTAACGGTCTCTTCTCCGTCTCGTGTAACTGTCTCAGTCTCAGTCTCTGTAGTAAGAAACTGTTCGGCAACTGTTCGGGAACGGTTCCCTTTCATGACGCAGACCGCCTTGTCATGAAGTTCGTCCCCGTCAGGCGCGAACCTCCCGCGTTCAACGTTTCAACAGTGCTGGGGAGCAGCGCGGGCTGCAGTTCAGCCTCGGCAACCTCACGGACGTGATCGCTTTCCAGTTCGGAAACCAGCCTCACGATTGCCTTCTGATGGTTGGCGTTCATGGGCTTGTTGTGGCTGTACCAGCCCGGGACGAAATACTCATCGGTGACCGGATCGAAGGCGAGCAACCCGCCGTCGACCAGTTCTTGCCGCGCCTTCTGCATGCGGTCGATCGGCCAAACCAAGTCGGCGGCGCCGTATTGATCTGGCATCCTGAAACAGCCCGCGCTTGTCTGGTGTTCGCATGTGAACATGAACATCAAGAGGTAACGGGCGTCGTCGGAAGGGAGAGCCCGAAAGCGGCGAGACCGCCAGACCTTCGGGCTGATCTTGCTGAACTCCCGGCTCATGGAGCGCCCTCGCACTTCATTCGCACATGCTCGCGCCGATGGTGAAGACGGCAGAGCCAATCGACATCCATCGGCCGATCGTAATCAGGGTGATGAGCCTCGGCATCGAGGGCGCCGCAGACCTTGCAGGGGAGCTGCAGGATAAGGCCACGCTTGACAGCACTACGAAGGGCTTGCTGCGCCCAGATGGCCTTAGGATTGGCGAGTTTCCATCTTGAAGCCGCCGATGGTTGCGCTTGAGAATTATCTCGTTTCTGGTTAATATTGGGAGCGTCTGCACTTTGGAAATTGGAGGCCGGTTCCCTGCCAGGAGCCGGTCTTTCCGTTTCAGGAGATCGCATTCGCGCCTCCCGCCGTCCGGAGTTTTTGTGCTAGGCGGATTGCATCGATGGCCTGAAGGGTCGTCACGCCGAAGCGGGTTTTGATCTCAGGAACGATGGCGCGGCCGGTGTGATCTTGCGGGCTGGCAAGGTAACGCGCGGCGGCTTCCACGGCTTCGTCTGGCTGAAGGTCGACCTGTTCCATCAGGCGGCCTCTTCATTGCGAGCGGCAGCAGCGCGATCCACAACAGCGGTGAGTTCACCCAAACGCCAGCGGTTCGTGCCAGGGCCGACCTTGATAGGCTTCGGGTATGCCCGGCATTCACACCGCGCCAAAGGGTCGAGCGGTGTATCGGACTATTTTCGCCTCCGAGCACTCTGCACGCGGCAGGCTCGTCGACCAGATCGGAAAGTGCAGATTGCTGCATTTCTATTCCTCGCGTTTCGTGTTGACGCGAGGAACATCGGCGGTTGGCAAAGCCGAAAATAGTAACCGGGTTTTTCTAGTCGGCGAAAACCTTTGTCCGCGACGACCGTTGAAGCGCTGCTTTCACGTAGCCGTAGACGGCATTTTGGCCCAATCGCTGGCCGACGCTGGCCAAGCCTTCCAGGACAAACCGACACAGCGGATTCGGCATGTCGCGAGCGCCAGCGTGAAGTGCTGAAACATCTTTACCGGCGTTTTTGGCAAAGACGGTCAGCAGCGCGCCGACCGCCGCTCTGATATCTTCTCTCTCGCGGAAATTGGGCAGAGAGAGCCAATCGTCCCGAAGTCGCTCATATGACTGGATCCTCTCATCAACCGCCGCAAGTACCGTGGCAGCATCGGAGGTCGGCCAGTCGGAAAAGATAGAGCGGACTTTCCGCAATGCGAAGAGACCATCGTCGATTTCCTTGCTGAGCTTGCGACCTCGGCCTCGTTTGTTCGCCTCTCGATTTGCCCGCAAGACCCTGAACGGCAGCGCCACTTCTGTTTGAAGCCAGAACCATAGGTTCTCGGTGTCGGTAGCTCCCGCTGCAGTGAGAATTTCTTTCATCCGCGCGACGGTTGGCCTGTCGACGCTTTCTTCCAGTTTCAGTTCGCGCGGGTCGGCCTTGCCCATTACCGTGAAGGTTTTCGTTGTCATGCCTTGGCACCTTTCAAAGCAACAATATCGGCGCCGCCTTTGATGATGCCGGCCAATCGCTCGGCCCATAGCTCCAGGGCCTCGCGCTTTTCCTTCGCATAGTCATATCGGGCATAGACGCGACTGGTGATGCTGGCCTTCGTCGCCGACACATGGTTCAGCACATGACCGATGATAAAAGGCGAAATGCCGATCTCCTCCATGTGGGTAGCCGCTGATCGGCGAAGGTCGTGCGGTGTCCAAGGCGCAATCCCCATGATTGTCGCCGCCCCGCGCTTGACCACTTCCTCGCGCTTCACAGCCTTCGGGATCGACGCCCCGGTGACGGCGGCACGGCTTCCGGGTCCGGGGAAAATGAATGACGTCGGTTTCCTGTCTTTCCGCTCGTCCAGCGCGTCGACCGCTGCAATCTGTTCGCGGAGGATGGCGACGGCCATGTCGGACAGCGGCACAGAATGTTCGCGCTTGTTCTTGGCGCGGGCCACCGGGATCGTCCAAAGGCGCCGGTCGAGATCGATCTCGTCGCGGACCATGCCGGCGACCTCGCCCACACGCTGCGCAGTGACAAGGCAAAGGCGAAGAATGCGCCGCGTTGATTCCCGCATGTCGGCCTCGGGCAGCGCTGCCCACATGGTCTTGATTTCGTCGGCAGACAGAACACGGTCGCGCTCGGCCGTCTCAGTCGGTCGCCTCATGCCCTCCACAAGGTTCTCGTCGAGGTCGCCGCGCCCCCGCGCCCAACGCACCATGGCTCGCATGTCCTCGAATATGCGGTTTGCCTCGACGTGCGCGCCCCTGTCCTTCACAACATCAATGCAGCGGGTCAGGTCGCGGCGGTGGAGGTCGGCCAGCTTGATCGTACCGATGACGTCTGAAATGTTCTTGCGGAGGCGCCGGGCAATCTCGTTGCCGGAGCGCTTGGTCGAGGCGTGGCGGGCGACGTAGTTGTCTATGAGGTCGGCGACCGTCTGCGAGGCCGCCAGCGCACGTTTCTCGACGAGCGGATCGTGGCCATCGCCGATGCCGCCGCGCCCTTCCCTCGCCTTCTCCCGCGCCTTGCCTAGCGTCAGTTTTGGGTCGCCTTCGCCATACCGCCCAATCTTCATACGGGCTCGCTTGCCATCGCCCGGTCGCGTGTAGTTCAGATAGAAAGCCCTCGTACCAGCCGGCGACGCCCGCAGGCTCAATCCCTTGACCACTGTGTCGAAATAGTCGGTCTGTTTTCCGTCCACCGGCTTAGCCGTCTGGCAGAACTTGTCAGTGAGTTCGATTTTCGGCATTTTTGGCGCCCAGCGAGAAACCGGTTTGATTTAGGTACGCCAATAGGTACGCCAATACATGCGCTTTGTCGATACACGATGCGACAAGCCGCAACAATGTGCACCGATGAATGCCTTGCGTAGTAAGGGGTTTGGCCGTTTCAGGCTGTCGCATGGCATCGCAGGAAGATGTAACGGCAAGCCTCTGTTAACCGGTTGGTCGCTGGTTCGAATCCGGCCCGGGGAGCCAAATCTTTTCAAGCGCTTAGCGAAATGCTTGCTTGCGGCCTTTTTCGGTTCTGGCAGGCAATAGGCACGCGGGCCAAAACCCGCCAGGGCGACCATGGCTGGTACGGTCGGGCTACTCAGATACCGCTCATCGCTTATCGGCCCTTAGGATTTCTTATCGCCGTTTGGATTTGGTGCTGGTGCCTCTCGCACGTCTCGCGGGGGCGGATCGATATGTTCAGGCTCTGGCGACGCATCCTTGTCGGGACGGCGAAGAGGCGGCTTCTTGTCGGGTTTCGGAGGTGGTTCTTTGATCTTGGTTGGCATTATTTAATCTCCTCCTGCCCGCCGCGAGGCTGACCGGAACCATCCGCGCGACGGACAACGTTAAAGCACCGCCGCGGACAACATAAGGATGGCCCCGGCGCCCATCATCAGCAGGCCCGGCCAGTTGCGTGAAAGGCCGAGGAAGCCGAGCCCACGCCGGCGCGGCTCAAGCGTCGGGCCTGGTGTTGCGAGCGTAGAGCCCGACCTTTGGGCGGGTGTTCCGAGCGGCGCGAACTGGCTGAGCCTGCCGCGTGCAAGTGCCGCGCACGCCATGTAGACAACACCGGCGACGATAAGCAACGCGCCGACGAGGATGACAGTCATTTGCGTCCTCCTCTCTGCAAGCTTCCAAGCCCCGTTCGCATGAGTGAAACGAGCAAGACGGCAGACAGGTTCCGGGCAAAGAGTGGCCTCGCGCCGCAAGGCACCTAGCGGGGGGACGGCAAAAAGCTGAAAAGTCCTCAGGAACTAATTCTCCTCACGAAAATCCTGCAGCGAGGCATGGCGCAAATCCTCCTCGCCGCGCAAGTGCTTCACGCGCCCTACGAGCCCCGGCTTGACCCATTGCGTCGCCGGTCGCTTCATGCCCTTAGGAGCAGCCCCTGCGTGGTCCTGGACACGCTTCCAGAGCCTTTCGCGCATCCCCCGGTTCAACGTGATGAATGCCGAGCCGACATAACGCTCTGTGCCTCGCTCTGCCATGAGAGCGAATGCTGGCTTGCCTGGCTCCCGCTCGACACCGAGCAGATCGAACTCTTCAACTGCGTAGCTCTTGGCCTTCAGCCAGTTGGTCAGCGGCTTGTCCGTCAATGAGCTGTACGGCATGTCTGAAATTGGAGTTGCCACGATCAACCCTCCTGACGGGCTCAACAAAGCGGGTTCGATCGGGCGTCAGATTGTCGGCTACCAGATATCCATCCGCGACGATAACGGCAATGAACTGCCTCCCGGCGCTCAGGGGCGCCTTTGGATCGATTCGCCTTGCAACATGGTCGGCTATTGGGGTGATGCAGATGCACGCGTGCCACCATCAGGGATGGCTGGCTGGACACCGGCGATGTGATGAAGATAGACGAGGACGGATACCTTTGGTTCTGCGGGCGGCGAAAACAGATCATCGTACACGATGGCTCGAACATCAGCCCGCAGGACGTTGAGGAAGCCCTTATGCGGCATCCCGCAGTGGCAATCGCCGGAGTTGTCGGGATCCCTGACACCGTCCATGGCGAAAATGTCCACGCGTTCGTAACTTTCAAGCCAGGCGCCGCGCAGCCAGCCCCGCAGGAGCTTATCATTTCGCTCGCGCCAGCGTTGGCTATAAGGCACCGGAGAGCTTTTTTTTGCTGCGTGAGATGCCCCTCAGCGCCACGGATAAGGTTGATCGGGTGGTGTTGAAGAAGTTGGCGGAGCGCCTTCTGAAATCGGAAGCATCAACAGGGTAGGCATCAGAGGGAGCCCTAAGCGCTACTCCCTTCGGGGAGCCTGCTTGCGTTTGCGCTCGACTGGCGCGATGTTGGCCTTGGGGAAAGTGGAGGGGCAAAATGATCTCAAAATCTCACGAGTACACAACGCCAGAAATATTAATTGCTAACACAGCTCTTATCCGATCGCTTTTTCTTATCCTAACGCACCGTGGGGTCTTGAACGATCAACTACTCGATGCGGTATTCGCGATGACAAAGGAAGATATGAATCTCGGCGTGGGCGTGGATTCGCAGTTCACCAAGGGAGCTTGCGCCTTCGTGGACATGATGCGGGACAACATGAAGCCGAGCGCGCCCAGCCTGAAGACCAAGATGTAGGCGTGGTTCCGATCTACATCGCCGCGATCACCGCCTCGATGCTCGCTGGCGCCGCCCCGGTGAAAATCCGCTCAGCGCTTCTGTAGTCACTCCAAGCCCGCCGCAGGTCGCTCCCGTGGCGGGCTTTCCAATCCGGGACTAATTCGGGCGGAGCCCACTCGCTAGTATCCACGGGGATAATACCCCCAAGCACTCCTGCGGTTGCATCGAACGCGCCAACGACCATGTCGCCAATAGCTACGGCAGACCCTTCTCCAACCTCGGCGGGGGTAGTGGACCCGATCCACTTCTGCCGGGGTACCGTCGTTGTCGAAGGTCTCGGTCTCTGGCGCCTCGAGTTCATCGAGAATGCCGCTTCTGGCGCCTGGAACGCCGGCCACTGCGTCGATAGGCCGAACTGCGCTTGCAAATGCCGCTGCCCCTGCAATGCCAAACATTGCTGTCAAGAAGGATCGCCGATCCATACAAACCTCCCGCTCTCGCCTGCAGGAAGAGCAGGCGTTTCCATGCAACGCATCTAGTCAGGCGTAGTTCCCGATCACGCATTGCGGATCTTCGCGCTTCATAATCTATCGTTTGCACGGCTAATTTTATCGCGGTCAGCACCCTTCGTTCTCCTCGATCCGTACCTTGTCGCCGATCTCCTTCGCCATGGCCAAGGCCTTGTCTTTGTCCTTGGTGGTTAGCGCCGTGCGCCAGTGCGGCTTCTCGAACACGCTGACCAGATAGGTTGTTACAGGCTTATCAGGCATCGCTAAAATGTAGCCCACGCACTGTGTACGAAAGCAAGCCGGATCGCGCCTTAGTTGTGGTTGTCCAACAAGATGGCAAGCTTTCTGGCTGCGGCGCTTTCTATAATCAGCTCCTCCAGCCACATATCGCCGACGCTCGATTTGTTGACGCCGCGCCTGATTACACGGAGCGCTTCAGATATCGAAACTGCGGTGGTCTTCGCGTGATCATCAAGATACCGGCCGACTGCAATCACGGCATCTGCATCGATGTCGATGGGCAAATCTCGCATGGCACCCTCCCGCTGGGCGCTAGTAGCCTCGCAAAGGAATGGCCGGCGCAGAGGATGCTTGGGGAAGCGAAGCCGCACCGGCCACCTTGGCGGGAAAAGCCCCCAACGCTGATAAATCTATATTATATTAGAAGTCGCGCAATTAAGACTGAAGTCCCTCGTTTACTGGCCCTAAAGACCCACCGTTGCGACCATGGCTTCTCGGCCGTAGGATAGTCGCGCGGGGGGAGTCGAAATGTCTGTTATTTGGGTAGGTGGAACAGCCATCGTCGTTTTGGCGTTCGTCGCGGTCGTGGCCGTGGATTACATGAGCAACCGACCGAAACCACACTGAAGCCCATCTCAACAAGACCGCTACGGCTGCCTTGGAGATGCTGGGAAAGATGGATGCTACCCGAACCAAGGAAGCAAAGGACAGGCGTTCGACCGCCATACAGAAAACCATGAGTGAGATGTGGAATTCAGGGCAATTGGGCGGGCCTAACGCAACCAAGAAGTGAAGACGCCCGGCTACGTTAAGCAGCCGCGGCCTGACTTCCTACTCTCCCTGCCCCACCCGCCCGGTGCCAATTGCGGTGCCAGGTCATTCCTGCAACTATCGGCAGGTCCGTGCGACATGGGAGGGGTTGAGGGTGGCGACCGACGAAACGTCCGCGCATATTGAGCGCCTCAGAAAGAGACGTTGGCAGGCTCTTGGCATTGTTCTGGTGGGTCTTCCCTTGGCTATCTTGCTTGTAAAGTTCTGCAAGGCAGAAGGCTGGAATAGACACATCTACATGCCCATCGCAGGAGGCATCGGAATCCCGGTGGGGCAAGTCTCCACCGTGATGGTGCAGCGATTAAGGGCCAAGAAATAACCTTCCGACAAAAGAGCCCGCCACTTGGGGAGCGGGCCATCGTTTCGCTCGCGAAATGATCAGGCGGCGGTATCTGCCTCTTCCTGTCGGTATGAGCGTTTAGCCTCCGCCATCACCTTTTGATGGCAAGCCGCAGCATTAACTGCCAATTGCTCTGCCATGTCGCGGGCGATCCAGAGCAGATCCAGAACTTTTTCCCGCGCAGGTCAGGCCCCGCGCTGTCCCTGGCCTCCCGCTGCTGCCGGATGCCGGGCCGCTTTAATACGCAGCGCCGATCTCGGTATGCGGCGCAAAGAAACAGCGTGTGTCGCCCTTCCTGAAACTTCCCTGATCCAGGTTGAGAAATTCCGAGTCATAGATGCAGCGGTGGTACTGCCGATCATGGCTATGTTGCACGCGACGAAGCGGGATGAACTCGCCAGTGGGAAGATAGATATAGCCGCCCGGCATTTCTCTGACTTGAGATTCCGGGATCGGTGCGCACTCTGACCCTGCGCAGCAGTCGAAGCCAGTGACTGGGTCCTTCTTCCCCGTATACCATTCGTGAGCCATGGCCTCAGTCGCAACGACGGCCAAGACCGGCACGAGAATCTTGACTGACCTGCGCATATGTCCCCGCGCGATCCAGCTTTGGCAGTCCGCGCCATCCAGACGCAAAAGAAATGGCCGGCGGGGTGCTTGGGGTTGTAAGCGAGCCGCACCGGCCATTGCGGGATTAGGTTTTCGGGTTGTCCCCGCACTGCCTAAGCTATAGGTATATTAGCGATAGCTCAACTGAGACTGAAGTCCCAACCTCGTGCTACCCTGCCGTAGGAGACCGGTCCGGTCCCAAACCATTGAATGAAGTGCGCATCCTTGCCGTTGATGTCCTCGACCGTCTTCAATAGCGCTTCGTAGTGCGCTGGAGCGCCCGGCAATGGTCGCTGCTAGGCGATAGAAGCGGCTGGACGATGCTCTTATGCAGCCGTTCCGCCTCCACCGGAAAGCGCTCGATTTCAGCCTCTGAAAGCTGCTTGTGAAGTTTGGTCCTGGCCCGCCACCGTAAGGCAGCGGGCTCGATCGTTTGAACCATTCCGCAGTCTCAGCATTGAGGCTATATTGCGTGGCGGAGGCGAAGGGCGATGGATACGGTAACGTCTGCCATTATGGTGCTGTTGTCGTGCAGTCCCGATTTGATGCTATGCCGAGCGCCGGCAGCAAAGCCCATGATCTTTTCGACCACATCCCAATGCGAAGAAGCGCTGGCTGAGCACATTTCGAGAGTTCCGCACGCTGGTCAAAAAACGGTTGGGCGTTGCCAGGTGATCAGAGATGAGAATGATATCGCGAGATGGGGCGTCTCGCCGAATGGCGAGCTATTCTACGCCAGCGCCACAGACGTGATCGGGATAGTCGCTTCGACCGCAACCCCTGCCCCTGTAAAGAGCCGACCTGCCACAGTGCGCGTCACGCGTGGTAACGGTTCCGGGGCGGTGACAACGTCGTCGTACACCGTACTTAGTACCGGCTCAAAGTGAACCAGGGAAAAAGCCCGCCACCAGAGGCAGCGGTCCAAACCTCTTAGGGTCTAAAGGGCTTCTGGAGACTCTCCAGAAACCACCAACACTCAGTTTTCAGGCTGCTCCCGCTCGTCGTTGCCTTCGCGATCGTCTAAGGGGGACCCCTCCGACATGCAAGAAGTCGCTGCGAGACATGGTCGACTAAGCGGGAACGGCGTATAATTCGCCAGCCGGCGAGCCCCAACCCCGCGCCGGTTAGGCCCGGTGGTCAAACCCCAGCCCCCCGCCCTTGGCCGCTGGGCCGCTAGTCGCCTCGCGAAGGAATGGCCGGTGCAGACGACGAGGGGTTGTAAGCGAGCACCGGCCATCGCGAGAAAAGCCCCCGCTGGTGATAAGTCTATATTACATTAGCAATCACGCAATTGAGACTGAAGTCCTTGGCTTGCCGGCCCTAAAGACCCAAATCGTAATGAGCTAAGCGAGAGTCGGTTTCCAGTCGCGGTTGTTCAGCGCCTGCGGCAAGCGGCGGGCGTTCTTGGAGGATTAGGCTGCTATCAGGACGGCGATGCGATGCACCGTCATCAAGCGCTTAGGAAGGTGCTCGGGATTGATGAGGAAAGCGAGACCGACGGGAGCGCTTACGCCAAGGGTTCCGCGATCACACCATAGCCGTCTGCATCTCGATTATATTAGCTTGTGCTTGTAGTACCTTTTCCGCCTGGGCCGGCGTCCTCCATCCCAACATCCTGCCCAACGGTGCGCCGGCGGAAAGTGAGGAAGCATGAGCAGCATGGGCGTATGGGTCGTACTCGCTACGGCGACCATCGCGATCATTTACCTTTTGTCGTATGTCTCGATCAGGATGTAGGGCAGCAGCGGCCATCATCCTAAAGGTTGTATTCCGACAACTCTAGCGAGAGCGCCATGCTCACTTCTCGGCGCCGCTTCCCTCAAAGCGCCGCCGGTAAAGGCTCGGCGCCCTTTTGGTTTGTTCAGTGTAAAAAACAGGGCGCCGAGTTGGCCGCACCGGTCGGCCATTGCAACCACATTTGATATTGAAAACCGGCTCGGTCGAGCGTTATAAAAATCGACGTTCCCCACTGCTTTCTAGGGAGGCTGCGATTGATAACGTGACGTTGAACGGCAAGGTTTGCCCCTGCGTTGAAGTGGTCGAAGCCTGCGGAGAATGGTTCGTCCGCGTGGTCGAAGAGGACCAGGAACTAACCAGATCATTCGAACTGGAATCTTTCGCTCTCGCCTACGCAGAGGGCCAGCGGATACGTCTGGGGCTTGCCGAATTCACGCGACTGTAGCGCTAGACGCAAAAAAGAAATGGCCGGCGCGAGGGTGCATAGGTTGTGAGCGCACCGGTCATTGCGGCATAGGCTTTTTTATAGCCTGTCCCTGTCGATGGCACCTAAGGGCGCACCTCACAGACCGCCAGATCCACCCCCAGCCCAGGTGATTATCTGGGAAAGACCGGCGACGTCGCCATAGATCATCGAACCTTTGACGAGAAAACATTTGTCACCCAGGACTTCGAAGAGGTGGTTTGACGCGGTGCAAACCGGCAGCTTCACCTTACGGTCCTTGGCATCGGCATGGCCGATGCTGATCGCGAGGATAGCGATAGCAATGAGAGTCGTATTGCTCATATTTAGCCCCCCTAGAGCTAGCAGGCCCCTTGGGCAGCAAAACCGGATTGCCGCCCTTTGCCTTGCCATCAAGTGGAGCAGCGGGGTAAGTCGCGCCATCCCTCGATTGGATGACGCGGGCTCATCTATATTAGCTAACGCTTGACGAGCCGCCGACCGCTCCCTGGCGGCTCATTACGCCCCAGGCGTCCCGAAAGTCGGTTTCCAGTCGCGGTTGCGCTGCGAGTGGATACCTTCGTAGTCAGGAACCACGGTGAAAAACACCGGCCGGCGGTCGCGGCCCGCAGCCTTGCAATCCGAGCAGCCCGACCAAGTCCCAATGCATGGAGCCGTGATCAGCGCCGAGCCTGTCGATCAGCGCCTGGACATCGAGCTTGCTCGACTTGCAGCACATTGGGTGTTCGCAATTGACGTACATCGTTTCGCGAGCAGCCAGGGTGTCAGCGAGTGTCGTGGACATTGGCGATCTCCGTTGAAGGGGGCGCCGCAACGAAGGATTATATTCCTAATTATATACGTGACAAAGTATGCTGATTCTGCTAGAAAGATGGCAGGGAGCACTTTAGCCATGAAACTCGACAGCCCAATCTTCCAAGACGCCGACGCAGCCCGCATCCATTTGGAAGCGCAGCGTTGGCCGCATGGCCCTAACTGCCCGCATTGCGGCAATGCCAATCCCGACCGTATCACCAAGATGGAAGGCAAGGCGCACCGTCCCGGCCTGTACAACTGCATGGAATGCCGTGAGCAGTTCACCGTCACTGTCGGCACCGTGTTCGAGCGCTCCAAGATCGCCTTGAACAAGTGGCTTCTGGCGACGTTCCTCATGGCTTCGTCCAAGAAGGGTATGAGCGCTCACCAGCTGCATCGTATGCTCGGCGTCACCTACAAGACCGCGTGGTTCATGGCTCATCGCATCCGCGAAGCCATGAAGGAAGACGTGAAGTCGTCCGGCCCGCTTGGCGGCGAGGGCAAGATTGTCGAGGCCGACGAAACCTATTTTGGCCCGAAAGACACGATCAAGAAGCGCACCATTCGCGGCAAGCCTTCTAACTCGTCCAAGCGCTCCATAGTGGCGCTGGTAGAGCGCGGCGGCAAAGTTCGTTCCTTCCATGTCGAGCGCGCTACGAAGGCGTCTGTGCGCGACGTGCTGGTCCGCAATGCCGACCGCAAATCGACGCTCATGACCGACGAGTCCAACTTCTACACGTTCACCGGCGAAGAGTTCGCAAGCCACGCTACCGTCAAGCATACTGGCGGCGAATACGTCCGCTACGAGGCCGACCGCATCGTCCACACCAACACCATTGAGAACGTGTTCTCAGTCTTCAAGCGTGGCATGGTCGGCGTCTATCAGCATTGCGGCGAGGCTCATCTTCACCGCTACCTTGCCGAGTTCGATTTCCGCTACAATCGCCGCACCGCGCTTAAGGTCACCGATACCGAACGCCACGACCAGTTGCTTGCAATGATCGAGGGCAAGCGCCTGACCTATCGGCGGATTGGTGAAGCCGGTCACGCCTAAGCAGAGGGCGAGAAAGTTTATGCGATGGCGAAAAAAGGCCGGTCAATGATAGGCGATTGACGGCTGACGACGTTCTATTATCACTCGATATCCATCGAAGCTTTGGGGAATGCCATTGGCGTATTGCCAATACATAGGGTCAACCAAGACCCTGATGCAGCCTTTTTTTTGACCGGCGGCATGGGGGCAAGCGAGCGTATTGATCGAGCCGGGGGGTGCCTTGATCGACCTATGCAACTTTGATGCGGCTCGTTCTAATCGCGCTGTCATATGTTGTGGCCGGAAACCAACGTTACCCCTAATGCCGCTAAGATTGGCGCAATTGGTAAAGCAATCGTTGACTTCTGTCCCGGTGCACTTCCATCATTCATTCCTCCTACAACGATGCCAACCGCAATTCGTTGCCCATTGGGATCGACGGACGTAATCAAAGAGCCGGAATCCCCTTGGTCGGAAAAAGTGTCCGTAATTCCGGTAATCACAAAAACGGGCTCAAAAAAGACGTCACCGGAAAATGTGTATAAGGGGGCGGCGTAGCGAATGCCGTGAGGTCCATGCATCTGCCCGACGACGCGCCCTTTTGTGGCGCCGGTTGTGCGACCAACCTTTTCCACTTCCATTCCCGCCACGACAGCGCCGACAGCGCCCGGCGTATCGTATGAGTTTCCCTGATAGGATGTCACATTCCCTAGATCAAGGAGGCGAAAAATCGCGGCGTCGCTGTTAAGCTTCGGATCAACATTGTCAGCCGATCCTGGCACCATTGTCAGTGAGCGCACATGCAGTCCCAAAGTGAATGGGTTGAGACCGTTGGGCACGACGTCGAAGATGCCGGGGGCGACGATAGGCAAACCAATCCCAGCAAAGTTGCAGCCACCACTCACGTGGTTGTTAGTCAGCCCATAGGTGACCCCCGCCGCGTCGCGTACTAGGCAACCCATCGTTCCCGCTTCTCGATTGTTCCCGACAGATATGGAACTGCCGCAAGCAAAACGGTTGCCGCCAGCTCCCGCTCTTACAACGTAGGTCGGACCGCCATGGGGTGGATTCGGCACCGAGCCTATCGGCTCCTGTACGCCCTGACGATATTTTACCGCTACGTCATCAACCCGGTCTGGCAGTAAAGCCAACTGCCTTTTGGTTCTTGGCGCAACCCGTTTCGTAAAAACGGAGATGCTTTGACTGGACGCGTCAAACGACACTGCTTCGATTTGTTTGCTGCGCAACACGGCAATGCCGAGCGCCGTTTTTGGTGCAATCAACGCGAACTCAGCATCTGTACTTTGCCGCACGGGTTGAGGTTTTTCTGGGATCAGACCTTCTGCCGATGCCCATTCATAGAAAATACGTGCTGCTACCGATGGCTGCATTTGCAATCCCCCCAAGAATTGCTTGCACCATGCTACGGTTCGGTTTTCTTTGCTAGTCCCTTTGTATGGTTAGGCTTCCGGGCTTTTTCGGCGGGCCGGTCAGATCGATTCTCGTGGGGCTTAGGCGGCGTCACCAGCATCCTCTTCACGGTCTCGTTGAAGCGCTTTTCGTCGGAATCCTTGTCGGGTTTTCCACCGGCCATGCCACTTATCCCCAGAAAGCCCGTGAACACGCAGGAATCACTCCTAGGACTCTTGTCAGCGAGTCGCGAAATAAGGATCAATTCCCCCTCCAGCGCGATGGAGGGGGTGAGTCGGCCCGCAAAGCTTCTCACACCCCGCCCCACCGGGCGTCGCTGGATGGCGCACCCCGCTACGGGTGCCTTCTTCCCCGAGCCATCCGGGGAAGTCGTAGTGGGGCGGCTTGGTGCTAGTCCGGGCTTCCGACCTTGGGTCTAGTGGGTTCGAACCCCACCGCCTCCACTGATTTGGCAGTTAGCCACATTGGCTAGAAACCGTAAACAAGTTTACGCATGGGCGGGACAAATTGTCCCCTGTTGAGTTTTTGGCCGGCCTGCCCCAGTTTTTCTATCGAATCGGCCATACTTTGTCACGTATATAATTAGGATTATATTCCTGATCTCGATGGCGCCGGCAAGTGGCGAACGGGCAGGCCAGGCTCATAGGCGCAATCGCATCGAGGATTGGCCTGAATCATCAGCCAATGCCCGCAGCGCCCTCCTAGCCCGACGCCGCGGCCGGCCCGAACGGCGCTTGTCGGAAATAGACCATGCCGCGAGCGCGCCGAGCACGGTCCAGAATCCATACGCTCCCATCACGACAGGCTCGAACATCACCGCGCCTCGGCCGCCTTTCGGGTCAGTGCCCTCGCCCTGCGCTTCTACGGCCGGCGCAGGCGAGGTCTCATCGGCCCAGTCTGCTTCCTGCTCCTTGCGCCGCGCAGCCGCCTCGTCCAGCTCCCGACGGGCCAGCTCCTGACTGAGACTTTTGAGAACCTCTGGGGACAACTGAGGACCGGGTACGCCCCGCTGACCCCAGAGACCCCAAAGAGCGTGATCCGTCGTCTCTGGGGTCTCTTGGGTCAGCGTGTTGCGCATCTCACGGCGTGCATACTCCGACAGGGCTGTGTCAAGGTCGCTCTTCTCTTTGGCTGACAACTGACGACCGGGTGCTCCCGATTGCTGACTGTCCCTGGGAGAGTCGAACAGCCACTTGAGCCATGGCTGTCGGATCACTTGATGCACTATTCGCTCCATGGACACTGTGTGCGGACGAAGCTCTCTTCAGGAAAGGGAGCACCAGACCGAGCGCTAGTAATGGTGCAAACCAGATAACTGCAGTTGTTGCGAGCACCGCGAGGATCTGGACGGCAACGGGGGCAAAGATGAACAGGGCCGGCGGCAGGATGATGAAAGCAACGACCACCCACCGGTGTTCACCGCGCATGATCGCAGACACAAGCACCCAAACCCAGACCAGCAGGGGAAGGGCGGCCCCAAGCGCGGGGAGCAGGTTGCCCGCCTTCATTTCGCTGAACGCGGACCGGGCGTATGCGGCCATATGACGGAACAGCGGAAGCACTTCTACTTCCTTCCACGCGCTTGCGGCACCGTCGGGGTCTCCAGCGATCAGACCCGGCAACACAACCAACCGAGCCACAATCATATAGAGGGTAACTGCCACCATCACGATCATCAGGCCGACCGCGCTACCTATGAGGGACAACCCCAGCCGCTCCTGCCAGCTTTTGGTCGAGGCTATGTACCAGACGGCGACGGCCAACGCTGCCGAGGCCGCCGCCCCGATCACGAACCACAGCAATATGATGATGAAGACCGGAGCGTAGCCCCCGTGCCCTTTTTGCCCGGAGGTCGCGCCCAGGATTTCCTCCGCCGAGCTACTGAAGAAGATTCTGTCGGCGTGGTGGATCGTCTCAGGCAGGTAGTCCAGCGCCACGGCGAAAATGCCGAACAGCATCAGTCCACTGGCCATTTCGAGACCCCGCCGCTTCCAGCCCAGCCCCTCACCGTCGTGGATCGCGTCCCGTACCAATTCGAAGACGAAGCCCGCTATGGCTGCGGTGAGCAGGCCCACGCCCATCCTCAGAGTGCCATTTCGGCCCAGTCGAAAGCGCCGTCTGCGAGAACATAGTGAAGCAGGAAGAAATACAGCGCAAAGCCACTGATCACCCCGAAGCCGCCGGCTATGGCCGCTATTGGAACAATGATTATCGGAAACTCTGGGTCAGGCGTAGCTGCCGTGCTGGAATGACGGAATCCCTCTGCCGGTCCGGTCGCCATAGCGCCGCCCCCCCTGGGCGTTCTCCTTAACGACAATCAGTTTACTAGCACTACTTTGGCAGTTTAGGTTTGAGGGCGTGTGCGAGCAGCTTCTGACAGTGAGGACATCTGCGGGGTGGCG
>NZ_JBWKME010000213.1:0-6437 GCF_056431085.1 Mesorhizobium waitakense
GCCGGTTGGCGTCGTTGCCATCCTCGTAGCCGGCGGCAATCATCTTCATGCGAAAGCCGATCATGTCCGCCAGGCTGTGGATGATCTGGTCCGGGCGGCGCGGATCGTCGATGCAACGCGCCACACGGTCCACCTCGGCCAGAGCCAGAACACCACTGTTCGAGGACAACATGCCGCCGTCAAAACGGGCGACGACGGACTTGCCGCCGACTGATGACAAACCGCTCAACGGCAGCATAAGATCATTCATCGCGGGTGTGGTCTCCGGGAAATGGTTCGGATCGGCTTAAGCAACCAAATCCTACGTCATTTCAACGGCTTGCACCACATCCGCCAACCCCCCAGTAGAGTCGAGGAGGGGCGCGGTGGCTTGGGCCGTGTTGGCCTCGCTCCGTCTCCCTTCCCCGCTCATCAAACCGGACGTGCGGATTTCCCGCATCCGGCTTTCCGACTGGTTTCATCGTGAGGCACGCGGCGGCGGTCCAATGTGCACGCGTCGAAGACGCAGGACACCAAGTTTTCCGAAGACAATGTCGTCGGAGAAACGCTGTGTGCCGCGTCCTTGCACCTTGTGCCGTTTGCGCAGGAAGGCGCGAACACGGTCATAGACGTGGTTGTCGACCGCTCGATAGGCCGGCAAGCGTGTTCCATAGCCAAAGTAGCCTGACCAGCCGCGCAGAAGCCTGTTCAGCTGGGTGCAGACCACGGGCCACGGCTCTTTGTTGCCGTTTACCAAGTGATCGCCAATCTTCGTTTTGATCCGTTGCACGCTCTTCTTGGATGGGCTCGCACCCAGGTACCAATGGCCGTCTTTCCGGTAGCGGTGAGGTCCGAACGTATAGCCAAGGAAGTCGAAAGGCTCCGTGCGGGCATCCTTCAGCGAGGTCTTCGCCTCGTTCAGCGTCAGCCCGAGTTTTGTCATCACCGAACGTGTCCACGCCAGCGCCTCGTCCGCGTGCCCGCGGCTGAGGATGACGAAGTCATCGGCATAGGAGATGACATGCGCACGGAACGCCTCGCCGCGTCCGGTGAGCCGCCAATGTTTCAGGAACCGGTTCATGTAGATGACCGAGAGCAGCGGACTTGCGACCCCACCTTGCGGCGTGCCGCGCGTGCTGCTCTTACCACCGCTCACGTGCCGTTTCCCGTCACCGTCCCGCTCTTCGATCGGCGCTTTCAGCCACAGCTTGATCAGCCGCAGCACGTGCCGGTCGACAATGCGCCGGGCCACCGATGTGAGGAGGTCCGAATGCGGAATCGTGTCGAAGTATTTCGACAAATCGGCGTCTACCACGTCCGTGTAGCCCCGGCAGACAAGCCGGTGCACTTCCTTGATTGCGTCGGTCCCACTGCGTCTGGGCCGATAGCCATAGGCACCATCCTCGAAGTCCGCCTCGAATATCGGTTCCAGCACCAGCTTGGCGGCGGTCTGAACCACCCGGTCCCGAATGGTCGGGATGCCGAGCGGACGTTCGCCGCCCCCCGGCTTCGGGATCATCACCCGTCGCACCGGCTGCGGCCGGTAGGTCTTCGAGACAAGTTCCTCGCGCAGGCCCGCCAGCCACCTCTCCGCGCCTTCCGCCTCGATCTTCGCGAATGTCACGCCGTCCACGCCCGGCGAACCCGCATTGGCGCGGGCCAGCGCATAGGCATGGCGCAACATGTCCTCACGGCAGATCTTGTCGTAAAGCACGTAGAAGCGGAAAGCGGGCTCCGCCTTCGCCTTACGATACAGCTTCCTCTGCAGGTGCCTGATCTTTTCGGGTGTTTCGAGGCTCATCGCCAATCACCCCCTCCTAACCAACTTCGAAAGCACACCAGAAGTCAGGGCCCTTCCCTCCACCGGCATTACCCGGCTTCAGCGGTATTATGACCCTGTCCGACTCCCACCGGCACCGCCGCCCTGACGGCTGCGTTGAGGCCGCTACCCTCATGCCGAGCGGGTCTCCCCCGTTACCCGCATCACCCTTCCGACGTGCCGTGCCCATTACCCCGGCGGATCGAACGGGTGCACATGTCGATTGCTTCCCCGTTCGCGCGGCCTTCCCCGAAATTCAGGCGGGTCGGCATCCACATCATCACTTTCGAGGCCTGCTCAGGCTTCACTCACGTTACGGCCCATCGGATTGCTCAACCGCCCAAGGCGGCCTTTGTCACGAGGCTTCGACCCGGCCAGTTACCCGACCGAGCCGCTCGTCAGCTACCAGACCAATCGACTACTATCTGGGTGGAACCTTCCTCCACTGGTGATACGCGCCATCGGGGCGCACTGAATTTTCCGGGCTAGCAGGGTTCTGGACCGGCACCTGGCCACGAGAGATCACGCGGCAAGTCCGGATTTCGTTTCGGGTCGCGTCCGCGTTGCGACGTCCGCCAGAGGTGACAGGCCCGGGAGATACTGAGCAAGGCGCTTCGTGCGACCAAGTTGGGGGCGTTTGGCAACCCTAAAAGGTCCGCTATCGCTTGAGTGATCCGGAAGGCGGAAGGGAAGCGGCATGGCCCTTCCTTTTCTGATCGGCAACGTTTGTCCCGGCCGACCTTGCGGGGTGGCGAGCGCCGCGGTTGGCTCGTCTATTCCATCAGCGTGAGACAAAAAATCCGGGGGCAGGCCGATCATTTGGAAAACTAATTCTACGGAATTGGTATACTAAGCAATCTGATTGGCGATTTTGTTTCGCGGAATAGCCAGGATGGGCATCCTCGCCACCGCTGCCCGCAGCCGCGGCGGGTCTCGCCGACGATTGTCATCAACAGCACGGACGACACATGACCCGCGAAGTCCCAGACCGCATCAAGGTGCTTTGGTTTCTGCCGACGCATGGCGATAGCCGCTATCTCGGCACTGCCGAAGGGGGGAGGGCGGTGGACTTGCCCTATCTGACGCAAGTGGCAAAGGCGGCCGACACGCTGGGCTATTACGGCGTCCTCTTGCCGACCGGCCGGTCCTGCGAGGATTCCTGGGTCATCGCATCGGCGTTGGCGCCACAGACCGAAAGGCTGCGGTTTCTCGTGGCAGTCAGGCCGGGCCTGCAGTCGCCTATGCTTGCGGCGCGCATGACGGCGACGCTCGACCGCATCTCGAACGGGCGCCTGCTGATCAATGTTGTCACCGGCGGCGATCCTCTGGAAAACAAGGGCGACGGCATTTTTCTCTCGCATGCCGAGCGCTACGAGGTGACGCAGGAGTTTCTGCAGATCTACAAGCGGGTGCTGAGTGGCGAGACCGTCGAGCATCAAGGCAAGCACTTCCGCATCGAGGATGGCCGGCTGCTGTTCCCACCAGTGCAGGCGCCATACCCGCCGCTCTATTTCGGCGGGTCGTCCGATGCCGGATCGCAGGTCGCGGCGCAGGAGATCGACAAATACCTGACCTGGGGCGAGCCGCCCGCCGATGTCGAGCGCAAGCTGGACGGCGTGCGTGAACTGGCCGAAAAGGCAGGCCGCAAGCTTTCCTTCGGTATCCGCCTGCATGTCATTGCACGCGAAACGACGGAAGAAGCCTGGGCAGCCGCCGACCGGCTGATCAGCCGGCTCGACGACGCGACGATCGCCTCGGCGCAAAAGGTGTTTGCCCGCATGGACTCGGTCGGCCAGGCGCGGATGAGCGCGCTGCATGGCGGAAACCGCGCCAAGCTGGAGATCGCGCCGAACCTCTGGGCCGGTGTCGGCCTGGTGCGCGGCGGCGCCGGAACGGCGCTTGTCGGCGACCCTGACACCATCGCCGAGCGCATCGACGAATATCGACGCCTCGGCATTGATACCTTCATCCTTTCGGGCTATCCGCATCTGGAAGAAGCCTATCGTTTCGGCGAACTGGTGCTGCCAAAGCTGCCGACCGATCACCCGGTGAAAGTCGCCGGCTCGTCGGTCAATACCGGCCCGTTCGGCGAGACCATCGCCGGTGACCATCGGCCGAAGTCGCTCGCCAGCGCCTCGTGAACGCGCTTCCTCCGACCCGGCGGTTGTGTGTCGCCATCGTTGGCGGCGGCTTTTCCGGCGCGGCGGTTGCCTGGCATCTGGCGCAGGCGCATCGCCCGGAGCACGTCTCGATTTCCGTGGTCGAGCCGCGCCCGTTCCTCGGCGGCGGCCTGGCCTATTCCAGCGAGGAGCCGGCGCATCGCATCAACGTCGCGGCCGTCCGCATGAGCCTGTCGCCCGATGATCCCGAACATTTCCTGCGATGGCTGGCACGCGACGGCGAACTGCAACGCGACACCGATGCGGTGTGGAGGGACGGCAATGCCTTCCCGCGCCGGCGCGTTTTTGGCCGCTATGTCTGCGAGCATCTGGCGCCGCATCTTGCGTCGGGCGCCATCCGCCATGTCAAAGGCCTCGCCACAGGCGTCGCACGCGATGGCGCGGCCTGGACAGTCCACACCTCCGATGGACCCGTCGCCGCGGACATTGTCGTCCTTGCGATGACGCATCTGCCGCCTGGCATTCCCGCCGCGCTGCTGCCGATTGAGCAGGCACGGGGCTTCGTGGCAGATCCATATGCACCCATTGCTCTTTCGACGATCGCGCCCGAAGCGTCGGTGCTGATCGTCGGCTCTGGGCTGACGTCGGCTGACATGGTCGCCGAGCTCGACCGCCGTGGCCATCGCGGCCGCATCCTTGCGCTGTCGCGCCACGGGCTGCGCTCGCGCGGCCATCCAGACGTGCGGGGCACACCCTTTGGCGACTTCGCCTCAGTGCCGGCTGCCACGGCGCTTGGTCTGCTTGAGAACATTCGCGCGACGCTGGTGGCCGCGCGTGCGGCTGAGGTGCCCTGGCATTCCGTCTTCGACCAGCTGCGTCTGCAGGGACCGTCGGTCTGGTTGGCACTCGGTCCGGCCGAGCGGGCGCAACTGGTCCGCCGGCTGCGCGTGTTCTGGGACGTGCATCGCTTCAGGATCGCGCCCCAGGTTGAGGCCGTGCTCGACCGCCGTGCCATTTCAGGCACATTCGACAATATCGCCGCGAAGCTGGTTGCGTCGAACGATGAGGATGACAACCTTGCCGTCAGCTATCAGCGGCGAGGGCGAACGCAGATCGAGACCGCGCGCTTCGCAGTCGTGATCAACACCACGGGTCCGGCGCATGGGCAAGCCCTCCAACTCAATCCGGCGCTGCGCTCGCTGGCCGATACCGGACTGATCCGAGCTGACCGCTACGGGCTGGGTATTGAAACCAGCTCCGACAGCCGCGCCGTCGGTCAGGATGGCAGCGCCATCGCCACGCTCTTCGTGGCGGGACCGCTGGCGCGGGGCACTTTTGGCGAACTCATGGGGCTGCCCGAGGTGGCGCGCCATGCGCGAACGGTTGCTACCGAGGTCGCGGGTCTGCTCGACGCTCCGCCTTTGGCCGGGGTCGACCACCCCGATGCCGCGCAGGCGGCGGTGGCGCGCTGACAAGCGCAGGCCGGAACATCGACCAAATTGGTATTTCCGTCTCCAGAGGGTCGCAAAAACCGAAAAATCTGTCTTTGTATATATATTCTATAAACATAATAAATATTGGTGGAACCCGGCTGCGGTCGGATCGATCAACGACACGGCCTGAAGGGGAGACAGTTCATGGCACACGCAGAGACCGACGCGATCAAGTTCGCCTATTGGGTGCCCAATGTTTCGGGCGGCCTGGTGATCTCCAACATCGAGCAGCGCACCAACCATTCGGCTGAATACAATCGCAAGCTGGCGCAGATCGCCGAGAAGGCCGGCTTCGACTATGCGCTCAGCCAGATCCGTTTCACCGCCGGCTACGGCGCGGACGAGCAGCATGAATCGGTGGCGTTCAACGTCGGCGTCTCGGCCTCGTCTTCACCGACATGGCAGCGTTGCATCACACCAAGCCGCACACCTAGAGCAGGCTTCGCGATACTAATCCCATAGCGCGTGGCCGCGTCAGCGGGTTCGCTCAATCCGGCTTCAATGAGGTCGCGCACCGCGCCAAGCCAGACCATCACCGCCGCGCGACCTCACAGAACCCTTGTATGGGGATTTGTTTGTCAAGCCATCGCGACTGCCCATTTCGTTATTTCTTCCGTTTCAACCCGTTGATTGAGGCGGCCTGTTGTAGGGCCGCATAGTTGAGATGATCCGAGGGGAACCCGCCTCGCGCGCAACACATGCGCCGCGACCTTGTATTCGGTTGGATCCATACTGGATCCGGACCATGAAGCAGTCATTCGCTTCGGCGGCAAGGCTCCGAGGCGGCGGGCCCATTCTCCAGACGGCCATCGGAGCCAGGTTTCTGTTCGGGTCACCACCACCTCGGATCATCGACGGCCTGTCAGCAAAATCCGACCGGACGCCGAGTTGCTTGTTCGGTTTTCTCGCAGTCCTGTTCACGCTGGCTGCCGAAGCATGACCCCATCCGGTATCTCACCCACCGTGCTCAGACGCCACAAGGCTATGAGCAACTTGCGGGCGAGCGCTACGATCATCTTCGTTTTG
>NZ_JBWKME010000214.1:0-22421 GCF_056431085.1 Mesorhizobium waitakense
TTAAGCAACCAAATCCTACGTCATTTCAACGGCTTGCACCACATCCGCCAACCCCCATGAATTTTCCGGGCTAGCTGATGGAGAAAGAAAGCTGTCAGCTCCATAGTAAATGGCTTCCCGAGCAGCGGCACCGAGAGCCCTTTCGATCTTTGCAGGATCACTGAAATCCGGCATCGAATCCAGTGTAAGCCGGTCGTGGAATTCTCTGAGAAGCTTGTCGGCTGTGTCAGCAAAATCGTTCTCAAGATTGACAACGGAGTAGGTGCGATCCGACGCGGACTGAACCATCAGCCCGAGCAAGAGCATGAACTCATTGCTGTTTAGCTTGGTGGTAGACCAGCGCTTTTCTGGATCGTCGGCGACCTTACCTTCGCGCAAATCAATAGCAACGATCCAATCGCGATACACGATAGCAGAAATATCATGCAAAACCCCAGCGCTCTGCGCGAGAACACGCAAGTCATCAAATATTTTTTCGAGAGAACGCGCCTTTGGTCGCCCTGCGTTTTCCAATTCCATGTTTGTCATGTCGCGCAAATTCTTATGTGGGCTAGAGCAATTGTTCCAAAGAACTCTCCTCGCTCACCACTTAACATTCAGGTCGTCGTCGTAGAGCATACTTGGTAACATACCCATCATCACGTGGTCGGGCAGGATGCGGGTAGCCCGCTTCTTATGGACTTCGAACCCGGGGTATGCATCCCCAATGACCTGCTTAAAGAAAGCCTGCGTGCGAGGGTTCAGGCATTCCGTAATTTCCCACAGAAATGCGTGAACGGCCTCATAATCGGAGACGACCTCTTCGGGCCGATGAATCGCTTCGAGATGCTCGAAGAATCGTTCGACATGGTTTCCCGGCGTATTGAAGAGCGGGCGTCTGCCATCGAAATAGACCACCTCGATCTGCTCGCGGATAGGATCGACATTACCGTGCAATGCGAAATTTCTCCTATCGACGACGCGCATGAAATGCGCATAGGCGTTGGTGCTTTTGTCGATGTCGCGTGCAAAGCCATCGCAATGCTGGCTGAGCAGCACGAGGCGGTCGGGAATCTTGGCCCGGATAAAGGCCTGATAGGCCTCCGGGGCATTTCGGATCTCATCGCGCGTGAACATGAGGATCACCATATTGATGAAGGCCTCGGCCATAACCGGCATCAGAAGGTGAAGCTTTAGACAGTTGCCGAAGAGATCGTTTGCGCGTGCGGATACGCCTTGCATGGCTTTTTCCAAAGTTTTCAACCGCGATTTGGCAGCCGGCGATCTCTTTGGAAAAGCAGTCTTTGCCGGGGCATCGACAATAGCTGCGTGCAAGTCGGCGCACAGGCCTGCGATACTGACAAACTTGTTCTGGAAGACGACGAATTTTTCTAGGCTCTGTAGTACGGCGGATTTCTGCGGACCGATCCTCGCATAATCCGTTCTGATACCGACAATCAGGTCCCGCCACTGCTGGTGCGTGAGCGCCTCGCCGACCATGATATGAATCTCGCGCGACATGCCGCAGACATACACGTCGGTCCCGCCGGCCTTGAGGCTGTAGTCCCAGTGTATCCAGTTATCGCTGTCGTCCTTGCGCAGGAAGTTTTGAAAACCATTCGGTTCGCCAAAGCGAGCTTTCAGATAACAATAGATGTCTACCGGCTTGAGCCGTGCCCTGACCGCGAGAATGGCACCGCCATCTCTTTTCTTAGGCTTCCGGTCGCGGGTAACCCATTCCACAACTTCCTGCCGGGTAGCTGCCCGCCACTCACCGATATTGAGACAAGCCGGCTCTTTGACAGCCTGTCCCTTCGTTCGCTGATGGGATTTACGCACGATCGTCACGAATATTCAGCGTGTAACGTGTGTGTCGGAGTTCACCAGTTCTTGTCAGCGCACCCTTGGCAACCAGATCCTGCAGGTCCCTCGTCGCCGTGGCACGCGACGCCTGGCTGATGGCGATGTAATTCTCAGCGCTGAGATGACCCTTGAAACCGTCGATACCTTCCCGGAACATGCGAGCGATCACCTTCTCCTGGCGCTCGTTGAACTGACCCCGATGATGCTCGTAGAACTTGGCCTTGGCGATGGAGAATTCGACACGAGCAAGCGTTACGCGCTGCGCTTCAAGGATCGTGTTGGCGAAGTAGAGCAGCCAGTCGGTAATCGCGTTGCTCTTGTTGCTGCCTTCCAGGCTGTCGTAGTAGGCCTTGCGATGACGCTCGATCGTATAGGCTAGCGCGATGAGGCTCGGCTCGCCCAGATTTTGCGCCAGCGCCTTTTCACAAAGGGCGCGCCCTATGCGGCCGTTGCCGTCTTCGAACGGGTGGATGCTCTCGAAATAGAGATGGGCGATACCGGCGCGCGTCAGCGCGGGTAGCGGAGCCTGGCCCTTGGGCGCGGTATCGTTGAACCAGATGGTAAAAGCGTCCATTTCGGCCTTCACGCGCGATGAGGGTGGCGCTTCGAAATGCACTTTGGGCTTGTCCAGCCGATTGGAGACGATCTGCATGGCATCGGCATGCTGGCGGTAATTGCCGATAGTCTCGATACGCCGTTCACCCGACATCACCATCTTGTGCCAGGCGTAGAGGGTGCGATGCGAAAGCGGCTGCGCAAAATGCAAGTACACGTCGGCCATCATTTCGGAGACGCCTCGCTCCGCTGGAGGAATGCGTCTGTTTTCACCTCCAAGCCCAAGTTGCTGCCGTAAGGACGATTGCAGGCTCTCGCGGTTGAGGTATTCCCCTTCAATGGCGGATGTCTTCAAGGCCTCTTCGCTGATAAGCTCGATGCGGATCTGATCGCGATCCTCGGAACCGACGTGACGAAAGACGCCGAGGAACTCGCCCGATCGCAATAGGAACTCGCTTTCCAGCGGGTCCAATGCCATCTTGTCGTAGGTAAAATGCGGCCAGTCGGCCTGTTCCCAATTCCATGCCATGAGCTATAGAACGCCTTTCTATAACTCATAATGGCGAAAAAAGTGAGCTATAGCAATCTTATCTATACCTCAGTCAGTACCCAATAGGTGGCCGTAAAATACCCATATCCTGGGGCGCATCCGCCAAAGCCGGACGGGCTCTCGTGAAACCGAGCTCAAGCGAGTATCGCGCCGAGCCGGTCGCCGAAAAGAAAACACGCGGCGGCGATGCCGAATACGGCTGAAAAATACTGCACGCTGGCGGCAACGCGGGCAGATACCGGCCCGCAGGAGATAAAGCCACAGCAGCTAGGCCCGCCACCCCGACCGACTGCTTCCGTGGTGCTTCCGCGACGTATTTCCCGCCCTCTTCTTGCGGAAAAGAGGCCTTGCTAACCACCTGTTTTCACAGTATAAAAATGGCGCGCCCGACAGGATTCGAACCTGTGACCTCTGCCTTCGGAGGGCAACGCATGAGCCGGTCGGAGTGTTCCCCTGGCACCGCGCCGACGCGAAATTGCGTCAAGGCAACCGAACAAGTGAGGGAATCTGCCATACTAATTCCCGTACTAATCCTAAGATTAGTATGGCGCGCGGCGGCTAAGTGCTTGAGATAATTGGCGCGCCCGACGAGATTCGAAGTCCTCCCCCCCAGATTTGTAGTTTAAGCTGTTCGCTTACGCTGGTTTGTCGCAAGGCGAGGGCGGCGGTTAGAGGTTCTTTCCGATAGCTTTCTTGGATCAAGAGCCTTTCGGTGGCTCTGCGCTCAGATTTCCCGCAGAAGGCTTCGATTATGCAGTTCGGCCAGATCAATCCCCGGATCAATCCCGCGGAGCGCCACCGCATCGAACAGGAGGCATTAGTTTAGGCCGTCGTCACCAACGCGAGCAGTTCATGCTGGAGCGTCGTCACAAGGCGTTGCATCGCCTTGACCTGCGCGAGCGGCGCTCGCTCGAAACGAAAATCCGGCGAGAAATCCTGGCGGCTGAAAGCCTCCACGTCGAAACGTGGAAGGCGCGCCAGCATCAGATCGAGGTCAACAATCTCGACATCACGGTTCCAGCGGTTGGTCTCAAAGCCGAGCCCAAAAGGAGCTGGAAAAAGAACATTGGCGAGAACTCCGGCCACAAGCAGAACCGCCCGCGGGGGCATCGCTATACGCGAGAGGAATGAAGACTCGGAGAGGGGTGCGTCTGATCGATCTCTTCCAGGAGGATTTCTGCGTAGCGGTCAATCGCCGCGGGCGCGATCTCGACATTGCCCAGCATCCACCAATGCGAACCATCGGCTCGTGTCCCGTTGTAGAAGGCGACATCGCACGTCTGCATACCGCCATACGTGCCGCAGATCAGGTACGAACGGCCAGGTTCGGGCCTGGATCGCATCGGCGTCCATGGTCCTGCTGCCATCTTCATCCGGCGCCTCCCATTTCTAAACGGCGGCGTTCTCAGCGGATGCTTCAACTTCCAAAAGCCCAAGCCGGTGAACGATTGCCTTCCCGATCGAATCCGTCATCGCTTCCGGGAAGCCACCTGGCAGCGATTCAACTACCTCATCAAACGCCCGCACCGCGCTTTCCGCGAGATCGTCGAAGATCGATTTTACAAGTGCCGCTCCCACTCCGGAGAGCTCAGCGGTTTGAATGAAATGGCGCGGCATGATGTCGTTGATGGCGTAGTGGCGGCCCTTGCCGACAGACATGGCAAGCTTGAATTTCTTCTTCTGGATTTGGCCAGCGTCCAGACTCGGCTGCGCGCTGAGCACGTCGTAAAGAGGCGTCATTCTGAACCGCCCGCCGGGTCCCAGAAAAATGCTGAAATTTTTCGCGTGGCCGTCGGTTGCTCCGATCAACCAGAACACAATGTTGGCCCGCATGAACATCGCGATGGCGCTCTCAGGCGTATCGCTGCCCTTCAGGAGCTCCAGGATTGAGCGCATGCTCGGGCCCCCGTCGGACTGATATTTTCGTGTGGGCGGGAAGGAAAGGGCTTGACAGCAATCCTCCTGCGGCAGGCGGAGCAGCCGATTATCACGTGTCCAGCGGCGATCAAAGCGCTCGATTATCAGCGTCCTTCGCTCTCCGAAGTCCGTGATTTCGGCGTCGGCGCTCGGCGCGCCGAATGCGGCGAGGAGTTTCAAGCAGAGATATTCGTTCTCGACACTGTTCGACAGGTCGATGCCGTTGGGCAGCTGCCGGATTTGAGGTTTGAGAATGTGGGTTGTCGCGCTCGTGCCAACGGGCTTGTACCATTTGCCGTCTTTGCGCAGCAGGGCCGTTTTCTCCTGCGCGCCCGCGATGGAAATCCTGAAATCATCATCCTCGCCCATGCCCAGCGGGGCAGCTGCGAGATTGCGAATGATGTCCCCAATCTCCGAAACGTCGACAGGTTTTCCGTCGGTACTTCCCGGCGCGCCTGGATTGATCCCATCCGGCAGAAATTGAAGCGCGCCGACGCAATCGTGACCAAGGGCTGTGAGCATGCTGTATGCGTCTGTGCCTGCGGCTCCCACTCTTTCCGCGACGCGCTTGCGGATTGCGTCGCTATCCGGCAGCAGGTTGTCGAACACGTTGATGACGGGTTCGCCGATATAGCGGTCCTCGCGCAGCGGCAGCGACAACGAAATCGGAAACGTCGCCCTCCAGCCAAGCCAGTCGAGATCATAGCGGAAATCGATAGCGCCGCTTGTCTCACGTCGCAGCACGCCAACAAGGCGGCTGTTGAGAAAGACGTTGAGGGGAGCGTGCGTTCGCTGGCGCGCCATTTAGAAGAGGTCCTCAATGTCCGCTGCGCTCGCTTTGCTCCGGTCCCGGACCACGAGTTCGAGGTTGAGGGCAGCGAGTGCCTCCATAACGGTGCGCAGTTGGACTGCGGGCTCGCCGGCTTCGAGCCGGGAGACCGTTCCCTGCCGAAGATGGATGTTGTGCCCCAGGCTTGATTGCGTCATCCCCGCCTGCTTGCGCGCGCGGCGCAGGATGGCTCCCAGTTGTTTTTCGGTACGGGCGATTTGCTCGTTCATGATGACCTCCAAGGCCAATATACGCGAGCCCGTATAAAATATCAATATACGCGATGCCGTATAAAGCCGAAATATGCGCACTTGCGTATAAAAAGGAAATATACGCGTTCGCGGCTAAAGTAGTTCCAGCCAAGGAATGAGGAGTAGGTTGGCGCGCCCGGTCTTACCGGTACAGGCTCTAGGCTTTGCCCCGAGGCCCCACCGCGGGCGGGTCTCAGCCCAGCCGGCCGTTGCGGTGAGACTGGCGGCATAGGCCGTCGGCGTGAGGAACCCGAGCGCTGAATGTGGGCGGTTTTAGTCGTCCTTCCATTCGGCGATCGTCGTGCGGGTATGGTCGACGCTGAAGAACAGGGCCTCGTTCAAGAGCTCGTCCCGCATCCGCCCGTTGAAGCTCTCGCAGCGGCGTTCTGCATCGCCTTGCCCGGCGCGATGTAGTGCCATTCCACCTGATGATCCTTCGACCGGGCGAGCGTGGCGTTCGAGGTGAACTCGGTGCCGAGGTCGCAGACGATCATGCCCGGCTTGCCACGGCGGGCGATCAGGTACGTCAGTTCCCGCGCCACACGCCGGCCCGAGATCGAGGTCGACCACGTTGAGGATGCGGAAGCGACGGCCGCAGGCAAACTGGTCGTGGACGAAGTCCAGCGACCAGCGCGCTTTCGGCCGCGCCTCCACCAGGATCGGTGTCCCGGTGCCGACCGCACGCCGTCGCGCGCCGCTTGTGCACCGCCAGCCCTTCCTCGCGATGGAGCCGATAGATGCGGTTGGGCCCAACACTTCATCCAGATCCAGACCGGCCTCAGCGAATTGGCCTTTGCCGCGGCATACCCGACGTCATGCCGCTGAACCGCCTGCCTGACCTTGTCGCTATAAGCCGCAGACCGCGCGAACCTAAAGTCGTACACGCCAATCGGCAGATTTTGCCTGACCGGAGACAACCTGTTGAGGCCACGGCTAGGTTAAGCCTGCGGCGAAGAGTGCTCGCGCGACGGGCTCGAAATATTGCATGGGAACGGCGTTGCCCAGTTTCGTTGTGCTGATGAGTTGATGCGCCAAGACATGATCATTGACAATTTCGAGACGTAGCGCCTGCGCCTCACTAAACATTCGTGAGGCGGCCTCGCCCTCGGCGCGGCAAACTAAGACCGGCACACCGGTCTCACCTCGTACGTAACGCAGACCGACCAGTATCGCCTTCCCTCTGAAGACCAACGTGGCGCGATTCACCCCAAGCGGAGGCTCGCCGGCCGCTTCATTGCGGATGCGACGTCGTTCATTGTTCAACTCCGGCGTTCCTTGCTGTTCCTTCACCTCGCGCGTCACTTCGGTCTTGGTCATGCGCATTTCGCGCAGAAACAACGCACGCTGCAACAGGAGATCAATCAGTCCGCCGATCAGAAGCGCACCGGCGCCAATCCCGAGCAACAGCTTCGCTTCCGTAAAGACAATGCCGAGGCAACCCATGCCGCACAGCGGCAGATAGACCATCGTCTTCCACATGCCGAGAAGGACGAGGGAAAAGGTCGCGCTGAGAACCATTACTTTAAACAGAGTCTTGCCAACTTCGACTACAGAACGCATGGACGCCATGCGCTTCAGCCCTTCAAAAGGGTTTATTTTCCCAAAGTTGGGCTTCATCGGCTCGAGAGAGAAGACAAATCCACCATTGGCTAATAATCCCGTCAGAATTACCGCAGCAACGAGAGTGCCAAGCAGCGGGCCAACGGTCGCCAGGGTGAGTTCGATTAGCAGGACTAGTTCCTGCCGGACCGCGACATCGAAAGGCAGGTTCTGCAGCTTGTCGGTTAATAGTAGCGTTTCGTGGCATTTGTCTTCGATCACGCTCCCTCTTAGCCAAAGATAGCCGAGCCCAGCGCAAGTGCCGCCTGCGCGGACGAAATCGGAGCTACGCGATATCTGCCCTTTTTTGCGCGCTTCGCTTAGTTTCTTTGGGGTGGCGGCGTGTGCCTTTTCTTCACTCGTGTCGCTCATTTCAGCAACTTGTCGAACCACTCAAGCGCGCCACTCGCTTGTGTGATCTCCAGTTTCATGCTCTCGACCAGATAGGCAGCGTAGGTGACCATGATAATCGGAAAGACGATATTCTTGATCGCAGGGGACAGTTGGCTCGACTTGAATTGGGGCGCAAAGCGACGCAGGATCATCATTGAAATATCAATTAGCCCCAGAAAGAACACTACGGGCCCCGAGACCAATAATGTCGTGCGCATAATCTGGTCGAGCAGCCTCAATAACGCCATTGCTCCCTGCGCGCTCAATGCGGGGTGAAACCGATACACGGGCCAGATCAAATAGCTGCCATAAAGGGCGCTGATCACGGTCTCCAGACCTCCTGCTGCGACGAAGATCGTAATTGCAGTGATCCCGAGAAAGACTCCCATAGCGGAAGCCTGACTGTTCGTCGTGGGGTCGCTCGGAGCGGACGGGCTAGTGATGCCGCGTTGATTGTCCATAAACTCACCGGCCGCCTGAAGTCCCCAAAGGGGAGTGCCGAGAAAAGTGCCAAGGAGTACGCCGACAAAAACCTCCTTCAATCCGAGAAGAGTTACCTGGATCAAACGTGTTTCAGGATCTAGCGCCTGCAAGCCCTCGCTGACGTGTGCCAAGCACGGTAGTCCGAAGGCAACAGCCAGGCAGCCGCGGATCAGCCCGCCAATCTGAGATCGTGTAAATACAGGAAGGATCAGCATAATGCCTATCGCGCGGGCCGCGCCGAGACCAGCCGCGACGACGATTTCGATAGCCGTATGGATCAGGATTTGAATCTCGGCCGATGACGCATACATGGCGAGGACTAATAGCCAGGTGTCATTGCGGGAAACTCGGTAAAGATCTGGCCGGCCAGTCCTATGAGCGGGGCGCTCAGCACGGGGGCAAACAGGCCAATTACCGCGACAACGACCAGAAGCTTCACAGTGAGCGGCAAGCTTTCATCCTGGATCTGCGTTGCCGCCTGGATGATGCCAATGCCTAGGCCAACAATTACCGACGCAACGAGCGGCGGCAGAATCCAGATCATGAAAACCACCAACGATTGGTTCATAAGAGTGACAATACTGGATTCAATAATGATCAACCTCCCGGTATCGTGTAGCTCAATACAAGTCCGTGCATCAACCTTGACCAGCCATCAATAGCGACGAACAAAAAGAGCTTGAATGGGACGGATATAACCGTCGGAGATACCATCGACATACCCATCGCCATCAAAATTGTCGTTACGATAAGGTCGATGACGATAAAGGGAAGATAAAGGAGAAAGCCGATTTCGAACCCACGCTTTAGTTCCGAAATTAGAAAAGATGGTACGAGAATGGCGAAGTCATCAGGTGTGGTTCTGGCTCGCATTTCCTCTGGCCAGACTTTTTGGGTCGAGGAGAGGAAGAATCGCCGCTGCTCTTCGTTCGTGAACTTCTTGAGATGATCGCGCAAGGGCTCACTGCCGGCTTTGGCGGCGCTTAGCCAGTCATCGAACGTCTGATAGCGGAGCTTCGGATCCGTCATACGATCATAGGTCTGTTCAATAACAGGCGCGCTAACGAAAATGGTGAGGATGAGTGCCGCTGCGTATAGCACTAAGTTAGGCGGTATCGTCTGGGTCCCCAGCGCATTGCGGACGAGGAATAAAACAACTGATAGCTTTACAAACGCCGTGGTCGTGGCGACTACCAAAACCAGCAGACCGAGTCCGGCGGTGACCGCTAGAAGCGAAAAGATTGCCGGCTGAATCTCAGTCATTGCATGCCAACCTGCCACGCAGTCTGATGCCTAGCTCATCTCCGATGCGCACGATGTCGCCACGTCCGATACGCCGACCATTGGCAAGTATGTCCACCGGACCGTCGATTGGCCGACCAAGTTCGAAAACATGTCCTTTACCAGCGCTCCTCAATTCTCCCAGAGGCATGGGCCAGCGGCCACATTCAAAGACAAGCTCGATCTCGACATCGTCGAGATTGGCTTCCGACGGCCCCAGTGGTGATTCGGGTTTTGTCATATGCGCATTCTCCAAAGGGCACGATCGGGGGCGGAATGGCCCCCGCAGGATTAGGTGATCGCCCTCAAGATCTGCCCGGGCCCATAACAGGCCTACAGATAGGGTGATCTGGTCGCGGCCGAACGGCGATTTGTCTGGCAACAGAGCATCACCAACACATGCTTTGCGAAGAAGCGCCGCCGGAACGCGAAGCGTGCCGATCTCTCCTGCGACCATGACCGGGAGCTCCGGGGATTGCTCGCGCGGCTGTAGCGGCAACTGGCCAAGCAGTTCGCCTAGCGCGCGGAACGCGAACGGCACGAGGCCATCAAGAGGCGAGAACAGGAAGAGACGAGCTTTGCCATTGACTGGGCCGAACACGATTTCCAGTTCGAGATAAGGAGCCAGTGTCGTGGCTTCACGTACGTGTAGAAGCTGCGCGTCCCGCTGCGTTTTATCCTCCAATTGAGCGATAAGCGGCTCAAGTGCAAGTTCCAGAATGAGCGAAGCAGTTGGCTCGGAAGGGAAAGCCAGATCACCCTGTACTGTGGAGACGAGCGCCTCTACAAGCCGTCGGGACAGCGACAGTACGATCGTTTCAGCTCCCACGCGCCAAACGCAGTCAAGCATCGGAATTCCACAAGGTTCCTGCTGCCAGGCAAGCCCTTCCACCCGCGCCGATAGTGGCTTGTCGCTGATCAAGGCCTGAAAGGGCCTGCGCGATGCCGCTATATCATTGAGCCACGAGGCGACCGCGTGGGACAGTGTTAGCGCTGGTTCGAATATAGCCGGTCTGCCCACAGTGGTTACCAAAGCAGATCTAAACTGCACGATCGCGTCATTCAGGGAGCCTGCGGTTATCGGATCGGGTTACCCGTCAGGGCGAGCGAAATTCTTCCATACCGAAGCAATATGTCATCGTCGGCCTCCATCTCGTCTGCGGCCTCTAAATGAATGTCGAGGGCGCGCCGGACGTCTTTCTCGATTTGCTGCCATTTGCGCTTTGCCGCCGAACTTCTGACCCACCGGGCCCTCGTCTCAGACGCCGCTGCCTCGGCTTTTTCTTGAGCAACGCGTGCCTCATCAAGCATCTCGCGTCTGAAAGTGATCTCAGCCTCAAGCCGCTCAACGAGAAGGTGGTGATGGTCGAGTGCTGCGCTGGAAAAAGTGTCGAGCGACATCAGGTCTTGGTAGAGCCCCGCTTCGGCTCCTGCGCAATTTTGCTGTGCGACTGCAAGACCCTGGGCGGCGTTCTGTACGGCTAAGGTGGCCGTCTGGCGCTGGGCTTCCTTCTTGGACAGTTCCATAAGCAATCTACGCTCTTGCGTTTCCTTCAGAAGCCGTAACCTCGAAGCGTGAAAACAATTCACCCGGTCAGACGCGACATCCATGCGATCGTCTCCTCAAAATCTGACGGCTCTCCTTCGCTCTGGCGCAAAAATTCCCTCAGCTCGCCAATCGACGCGACAGCCCGGTCAGTAAGAGGGTCGCCGCCTTGCTTGTATTCGCCGACGTTGATCAAAAACTCGGATTCGGCATAGCGCGAGAGCAGATCACGGAAAAAGGATGCTGCCTTGCGATGTGGCGCAGATACGACCGCATCCATTACGCGGCTGCGACTTTGCAGCACATCAATAGCTGGAAAATGCGATCGCGCCGCGATAGTGCGTGAGAGAACGACGTGGCCATCAAGAATGCCGCGCGATTCCTCGGCAATTGGATCGCCTGTGCCGTCACCTTCGACAAGCACCGTATAGAAAGCCGTGATTGAGCCGCGATCACCCATGCCGGCACGCTCCAGCAGGCCTGGCAACATAGCGAAAACGGAAGGAGGAAAGCCCCGTCGCGTCGGCGGCTCACCCGCAGCAAGGCCTATTTCGCGCAAGGCGCGGCAGAAGCGTGTCAGCGAGTCTAGCATGAGGGCGACGCGTAGCCCTTGTTCGCGAAAATATTCGGCGAGCGCGGTCGCCATAGGAGCACATTGCGCCCGCTCCACTGCCGAGCGGTCGGATGTTTCGACGACTACGACCGTATGGCGAAGGCCCGCCTCCCCAAGATGCCGCTCTATGAATTCTCGAACTTCACGTCCACGTTCGCCGATGAGCGCGACTATGATAACGTCGGCGGCGGCACCTTTTGCGATCTGTGACAATAACGTCGACTTGCCGCAACCTGGCTCGCCATAAATTCCGATCCGCTGCCCCTCGCCGCATGTCAGCAGACCATCCAGAGCACGGATCCCGAGCGGGAACGGCCGCTCAACAATGCGCCTTGTCATTGGATTGGGGGCCGCGCCGCGCAGCGGACGAGTTTCGGTGGTTTTGACTTCGCCTTTGCCGTCGAGGGGACGGCAACGACTGTCAATCACGCGGCCGAGCAAATCGGGGCCGACTGGCACTTCACGCATTCGTCCAGTGGCCACAACCTCTGCGCGGCCCGACAGGCCCATCAAGTCTCCGATCGGCGTGAGCAACACGCCATTATCCAACAGGCCGATCACCTCGGCCTCGAGCGACAGTCCGGTTCTGGGATCCTGCAGCAGACAAAGTTCCCCAATACGAGTGTCGGGCAAGATGGCATGGACCAGTGTACCGACAGCCCGCGTAATCCGTCCGCGCACGACACGCGTGTCGATTCGCTTTGCCGAAGACCTCAAGGACGAGATGGCCGGATCGGGAGGCCGGATGCCGGCGGGACTATGCACCGGCGTGGTCACAGTTCGCCTCGTCAGAAAGTGACCCGAAGCCGAGGCGCAGCGCTCGCATCTGCGCATCAAGTCCCAGATCGACATTGCCATAGTCGCTCCACAGCACGCACTGTTGCGGCGACAAGGTCGGATCCGGATCAATCCGAACCCTCGGCCGGCCCTCCCGCCCGTCGCACCCAGCAAACGCGCGCGCGAGCATATCGACTTGCTTGGGACATGCATGAAGGCAAACTTCCGCGCCGCTGTACTTGCGCTCAATCGCGTGACGAACAGCCCTCACCAACAGCTCGCCCGAATCGAAAGCGCCCAGAATATCGCTTAGGATCTCCATTACGAGCTGTGGCAATTCCTGCTCCAGAACCGCCTTTCGTCGCGCCACTTCGGAGGCTGCCCCCGCAATCAGCCGGGCCATTTCCTCGGCGCCTGCATCCAAGCCCTCGGTATGGCCGCGTGTCCGCTCACGCTGATAGGCGGCGCGCGCCCAGCTGCGAACCCGCCGCTGATGCCGTTCCGCCGCAGCACGCGCTTCCATGGCGCTATGCCAGATTTCGATCTCACTCGCCCGTATCAGTGGGTCCACTGGGCGCATCTGGGGCGGGACGGGCGCTGCAGGAACAACGGCTGTCATATCACCGGGATCTCCGCCTCAAAATGAGCGGCTACAAGCGAAAACAACTGGCCTGCGGCAGCATCGTGTTCGGGCGCTGGATTCTCGGCGGCGGTCCCGACGGGCAACCGTAGAAGCACGCGTGTACGCTCAAGCTCTGGACTGTGATTGAGCCAAGCACCAAGACAGGCATGTCCATCGTGTTCAATTTGCTGCGCCAGCTTTTCGGGATCAGCAATCAATCCGTTTGCGATCGCATGCGTCGGATGTCGGATGCCAAACGCGTGCGCATCAGCGCCGATATATCCAATAAGCGCATTGAGGTGAGGCTGCGAAACAAGTTTCAGCAACGAACGGGCATGCCATATACTTCCGGCAAAGAGGGCAGCCCGATGCGGGTCACGTCCGTGCAGGAGATCCGGCCCCCAGTCGCCTCCGTTCGAATCCATGTCATTGTCAAGCAGCAACTCTACCAGCCTTGGCCGCAGCCTGGGACACTTCTGCAAGCGCATCAATGTCGCAGCCGATAACGCCGGATCAAGATGGGCGGCAAGACGCGTCGGATGGGCCGAAGCAGCAAGCTCGCTCCGAAACACGGAACGCAATTGGGACGTACGATCACGTTCGGCGGTCTTTGTCGATATCGTCATTGGGAATATCACCTACGCCGTATCGCCGATGATCTTCTTGCGAATGGCCTCGACAACGGAAGCACCCGAGCGCCCCTCGACCTTGGATAGGTCGCCCTTTGATTGCCTGCGCCGATGACCAACCAGACTGGCTAAGAGATAGCACGCCACAGCGAATACAGCCGCCGCAACACCCATCACGATCGCCAGAAGTGGCGCTGGAATGGAATTGGATGCTTTTGCCAGAACAGTCACCGGTACGGGCCGTTGCACGGGTACGGGCCGTTCCACTGGTACCAAAACCACTTCTATCTTATCGTAGGACAAGCCTTCGATGCTGTCGGCGACGAGCATCTTTATCTTCGGCAGCAGAACTGAGAGATTTTCTTTGGCGTCGTGTCGGATAAAGACCGAGGCTGAGGATGGCGCGGCGCCTGCTCGTAACAGATCGTTTTGCGGCAGAACGACATGAACGCGTACAGAGAAGACGCCGTCGATATCGCTGATGGTACGCGACAACTCTTCGCTCAGGGCATAAACGTAACGGGCACGCTCCTCCGTCGGCGAGGCAATCAGGCCTGAGCCCTGGAATATCTCGCCGAGGTTCTTGAAAGACTGGCGCGGCAGCCCCTTGGCACTCAGGAGATTGATTGAGAAGGCAAGCCGCTTTTCGTCGACCTGGATCGTGCTGGTCCCATCCTTAGCCGCAACCCGGACCGCATCAATCCCATTGTCAATCAGAAGCGCGAGCATCTCATTCGCGTCGCGCTCCTGCAATTGCGTATAAAGATCGACCTTGCAACCACTCAGGGCGAAGAGAAGTGGCAGTACGACAAAATAGAGCGAACGCCAGCCAAGCGGGCGACTACGCATGTTTTCGCCACGGGCTAAACCAATCATGCGCGCCGTTCATCCTTGTTTTATCAGGTTGTTGACAGATGAGGTGAGCCCGCTGACACCTTTGGAAACAAGAGCAACCTGGGTGACCTCGCTATAAACATTCCGCAGACCGGCAACCATCGTTTCGAAATCATGCGGTCCTTGCAGGGGGCCCGGCATCCGCGTTCCCGCAGCCCCACCCTCGACGGGGAGGCTCTGGGCCGGCCCCGACAGAGCGCCCTTTGCAAGCGCAACCTCATGGTCGCGCGCGGCAGAAGTGGCTGTATTGTCGCGGTACATCGAAGAAATCGTCTGGATCACGCGATCGCCTACCGGACTTGTCCGCGCAGGCGCGCGTTGGACATCCATCGGCGCAGGAACCGGCGCCGCCCTCGCTGGCGCCGAAGCAATGTCGTTTTTCGTCGAGGCGGCCGCCTGCGCTAGGGCGCGCTCAAACTGGGCCTGCTCGTCGAATGGCGCGAACCTGGAGAAAGGATCGGCTATAGTGGCAGAGATCGAGGTGACAGGCATCATCATGCAAGGACTCGTTTGTTCTCTTTGACGCGGGATGAGGTGTTCTCTTTGACGCGGGATGAGGTCAGCACGTTCATCACCGGCTGTTGGATCAATACCGTAGGCAGGCGAACTGACGACAAGCTGACCAACGAGAGCGTCGTTTGGCTATTTAAAAGTCACGTTGTCGACTTTAGTCACTTGTGAGAGTTTCAGCCTTTGGTTTATCAAGACCAGATGCCGAGAACGCTCATCCAATCCACCGCCCTGCACATTTTGAAGATACTTCTCTGTGTCGGGTTTTTTCTCCCCACCGGTATCCACACCACTGTGGGTGCGCCTCTGTCGCTTCCCTCGACGCCCTATAGATATACGGTTCTAGATCAGGATCTCTCTGCAGCGTTGCAGCAATTCGGCAACAACCTGAATATCAGGCTCAACATCAGCCCGGAGGTGAAGGGGCGGATTCGCGGGCGTATGCCGGATTTACCACCGCGCGAGTTCCTCGACCGCTTGACCGACCTGTATGATCTCCAATGGTATTATGATGGGATGGTGCTTTATGTGTCCGCTGCAAAAGAAGCGCAGACTCGGATGCTTGTGCTGACTTCGGTTGGCTTCGATGGGTTCAAGGCGGCCCTCGATGAGCTTGGCATCTCCGATGAGCGCTATGTCATGCGACCTGCGCCCGGAAATGGCCTCGTCCTGGTTTCCGGTCCTCCACGCTTCATGGCGCTGGTGGAACAGACGTTCAACGGCCTGGTGGCGGAGGCCCAGGCGCAGCCCCGCGCCGTGGAGACGCCGCCAAGAGAATCGGTGCTGATATTGTTTCGAGGCTCTTCCACCATGGTCGTCCGCGACGGGCAACCGGAAGCGTCTTACTCCTCTGTCGTGCCGCAACAGGACGGCGTCGCCGGGAAGCCTGAGCGGAACCAGAACTGACATCGGAGCAAACGCCGTAGCTTCTGAAGAAAAAGATCACGACCGCCACCTCCTGAGTGTGAATTCGTGTGAAGCTCGTCAGTTTATCGAAAGCTAAGCCGTTCATGATTAGAACCGGCAACTCCAAAGATATCGCCGGCACTGTGCTGGAATTGAGCCTTGGGGCTAGCAAGGAGCGGATCAATTAAAAGCACGGCTAGGGCATTGGGACCCGGCCGACGCTCGGAATTGTCGCGTTCGTGAGCGCATTGGCCTCACATCAGGCCCTTGTGGGAATTTCAACGTCACGCCTGAGGGTGCACAATGTCGGCCAGCAACCTTTCACCATCCAACAGCTCAAATACCGCACAGTCAGTGCAGGCCTGGTCGGGCCGGACACCTTCTGCGCCTATGTCCGCCCAGGCTCAGCAAGGCGCATCCTTCTTCGACGCAATGCTGTCCTCTTACTCGCTGCAAGGTGAGACCGAACCTGCGGCGCTCCGGGACCGGCAGGCTTCGGATCTCGAGTCGTCGATGGAAGATTTGCGTCAGCACCCATTGGACCTGCTGCCGCCACATATGAGGGCGGCAATTGAATCGATGGATCAGGATCTCCAGCCCTCTGCAATCGAGCCCCCTTCCGTCCCGCCGGTGCCGGTGAAAAGCTCAAGAATCACCTGGGACGGCGGCTCCCTGACCGAGGCTGAGTTGCAGATTGTGGCAGTGCTTAACCGTCACAAGGACACCCCAATCTGGTGGGACAAGCTCGATGCCCAAGCCAATCTGCCCTCTGCGCCACCGGATTTGAAAGCGGCGCTCAAGGCACTGCAGCAGGATCCAGAACTCTTTTACGCGATCGGCTCGCAGGGGGACGGCCGCTGTGGAGGCAGGATCGAGCCGAAAGATTTGTCTGGGTTCTCCAGCCATCATTCACAAGTTGCCGAGTTTCAGGAGCGGCAGGCGCAAAGCTACGAGCAGAACTACATTCCATCCGATAGCACTGGAAATGCTCAGCCTTCGGTCATGACCTTGAGCGATGCCTTGCGCGAGCTTTACCGGTACTCTGAAAGCCTGCCCAAGAACCTGAGTCTGGCTGATTTCAATCAGATCGTCGACGGCAAAGCGAAAACCGTCAAATGTCCGCCCCAGGTCATTGCGGCGGCTCAATACTTTGTCAATCACCCGGATGCCTGGAAACAGTTGTACGGCGGTGCTATAGATAAGGTCCATAAAGAGGACTTCCTGCAAGTCGCCTCATCGTCGATGAGCCTCACGCAAGCCGAGCTGAATACGCTCGAGACGATGAATAGCCATCAGGACGCTTTCTTTGGAAGCGGTGTCATGACTCGTGACAAGCTGGCGAGCATGGCGGACGACAAGAGCCTTGATCCGGGAGTACGGAAAACGGCGTCGCAGCTCCTTTCAGATCCTCTGTTGTTCGGTCTGCTCAACAATTCGATCACCGGCTACAAGACCCATAATAAAGTCTTCGACTTCGGCGGCGGACATACAGTCGATTCTGGTGACGTCAGCAAAAAAGATTTTGCCCACTTCTACACCAACATGTCGTCGGCGAACCAAACCATTCAACAGCCAAAGATCCATGTGCCCAAAACCGCTGCGGAGCAGGACGCTGTCGCGGACATGACGATGGGCCTGGCGGACCAGCCTGAGATCAAGTCAGCCAAAAAGAACGGCGGCATCTTCATGCATATAGTCGACGGCGTTTGCAAGGAAGCCTCTGGCCTGCTTGACACGGCCGCAACGGCGGTGGGCTTGCTCAGCTTCGTTCCGGGCCTGGGAAAAATAGCCGATCTCGCATCGATGGCCCTCGAGTGGGAGTCGCAAGCGGCGAACGTCCTACATACAGCCATTAGCGGAGGCAATATGATGCACGCGCTGGCAGAAGCCGGCATCAACTTGGCGGCGCAGGCTGTCAGCCTTGTCGCTGGGCCAGAGGTCAAACTGGCAATCCGCAACGGGCTCGTCAAGAAGGCGATTGAAGAGGCCGCGACGGCCGGCATCAATCTACCGCTTTCCACGGCGCAAACCTATGCGGTAGATTATTTGAACAACCTGCAAGAAAGACTTGCGACCGACTCTGGGCCGTCTCAGAGCTCGGCCTGACCAGCAAATTCGAACTTCCTCACCGCACTGCGTCCTTTCATCAGTCAGCTCAGCGCGCCTGGGAAGATCGGAATACACGCTCTCTAGTCCAAGTCTGGAGCAGGTCCTGCTTGGGCGCCTGGCTGAGATGCTTCGAACACTCAACGCTCGTTCTCGAGCGCCATACCTTCGCTATCGCTGGTGCCCCGATATTTGACAGTTTAGCTTCAATGACGGGGAACGTGAAGGACTGACTGCTCGGGTTTGCGGGCCGAGCTTGTCGGCCGCTCAATCGAAAGCGTCATTTGGGGTGGGTGCTCCCCCGCATGCAGTTGGCAAACGCGTTCGTCCAGTTGCTTGTCTGCGGTCGTGAGACGATGGTTGAGGCGAAGGTAGTCGGTCCAGGTCGGCGTGCGGAATGTTTCTGTCCATTGCATAGGTTTCTGAAGATTACGCTGGAGTGTCCATTGCCGCGCGCCGACGCGGCTATGCACGTGCCGGCGCTCGCTCATGAGATCGAGGAAAGCCTCAAGGTTTTTCTCGGATATCAGATACTCGACCTTGACAACGATAGGACCGCTTCTTGGCTTCACATCAAGCGCGACCGCGGGAGCGTCGAATTCCTCTAAAGGGTCGGGCTCGGAATCGCAGCGCTCACGCAGAGGAAACAGCACTCCGGCTGCAGCGACCAGCAGCAGAGCTCCAGCGGAGCCTTCCAGCGCCCAGGTCAGCGAATGGTTTTCGGCCACCGTGCCCCACACCCAACTGCCGGCCGCGATCCCGCCATCTATCAATGCATAGTAAATCGAGATCGTGCGCCCCACGACCCAGCGCGGGCTCGCCAGCTGCACGCTCACGCCAACCCCGGACCAGGCTGTGACCCACCCCGCGCCGCCCAAGGCGAGTGCAATTGCCGCCACTGCAATCGAAGAGTTCAGGGCAAGGGAGAGGGAACACGCCGCGCAGGCGACGCAGGCCAGTGTCATCAGCCGTTCCTGCGACAAGCTCCGTCTGAACCTGCTGTTGGAGATGCCGGCGAAGACGGCGCCTGTCCCGAAGCCGGCCATGAGCGTGCCATAGGCGAGTGGTCCTCCTCCCAACTGATCGCGCACGATCAGGGGCAGCAGCGCGAGTATGGCAATGCTCGCCAGGCCAAAGAGGGTTCCGCGGGCGATCGCCGCCTTGATTTCGGACGACATCGCCGTGAAGCGAACTCCGTCGTAGATCGCCGTCCTCATCGATTCACGCGGCAGAGGTGAAGAGCGAACCTTCCACTTGCAGCGCCATATGGTGGCCAAGGGTACCAAATAGGTGAGGGTGGTCACAGTAAAAGCTGCCAAAAGCCCAAACGAGGCAACCACGATGCCGCCCAGCGCCGGACCTACGGTGCGTACCGTGTTGAAGCCCACGGAAAGCAGCGTAACGGCAGCGGGAATATCGCGTCGGTGCACGATATCGCCAACCGAAGCTTGCCAGGCGGGATCGTTGAGAGCTCCGCCACATGCGATCAAGAAGCTGAAGCCGAGGATCATCCACGGGTCGACAAAGCCCAGCGCCACTAAAGCAGTCAGCATCGCAGAGGCTACCACCATAAGGGACCGGCCGGCGAACATGACCCTGCGACGGCTGAAATTGTCGGCGAGCGCCCCGGCGAAGACAGACAATATGAACGCAGGCAGCGTCGACGAAGCCTGGACCAGCGCAACCATCAAGTCGGAAGTCGAGATCGTCGCCATCAGCCAGCTGATGGCAACAGTCTGCATCAGCCAGCCGAGACTGGAAACCTGCGTGGCGAGCCATATCGAACGAAAGGTCGGCTGCATGAGTGGCGCAAATGTCGATGGCGCAGCAAAATCTTCATCAGAGCCAGCCACACCACTCATCTTTGCAAGCCTTTGCTTTCCGTTTATCGGCCGCTCTCGCATGTAATCTCGACTGGACCGTGGCGGCCATGGGCTGAGAGATGATGCCGAGGGAAATTTTTTCAGGCGTCGGCGCACCGTTCGACACGAGCGAGACATCTATAGTTTTGCCGCCGAAGAATACCTGCGGCGCTAGAGGAGCCGGCCGGCCGCAGAGGCGCTCAGGAATGGAGCTGACCCGGGGTCAGATTATCCCGGAGTTCTCCCGGTTGCCGAACCTTGGATTATGCGCTGGAATACGCGAATTGATATGAAAAGATAGGATGAGACTTTGCCGTTCCCAGTCATTGACCTGCTCGGGCAGGCCGCCTACGCTGATGTCGCTTGAATGGATATGGGCGACCCGCTTCTTGTTTTCCGTGAAACGGGCAGTGGTCGCCAGAACCGTGCGGATCTTCGGCTCCTGACCAATCAGGGACAATGCTACCACCGAGTACACACTTACTGGGGTGAATTACGCCCCCCACAGAACCGGTCTTGTCAGGCGCTTGCAGGCAGCTTCGCAGTATCAGCAGCGGTCTTGCCCCTGGTTCCTATGTGCTTTCTCTCGACTCTGAGGCAAGCGCCGTGACACCGGTAATTTCTCTGGGGTCAGTACGGATACGATTTGTTAGCGCCGATTGGCCATCACCGCGCTTTGTTCAAGGAGGCGTTGAAGGCGATGGAATGGACGATCTCGATCGAGGGGAAGAACGACTTCGGTGACGTTTGTCTGTCAAGAAGTCCGAATCGATAAGAGCGAGTAGCGTCTGTGCGACGGTGATCTCGGCCTGTCGGTCGATGATGGCAAGAAGATCATGGTCGCCTTGCAGAAGGCGGTGGTCACTCAGGAGGCGGAGACTTACGCCTTGTTTCGCCGGGTATGTCCGGACTGCCATACCTTTCGGCCGGTCAAGGACTACACGACACGCCGAATTCGAACGGTGTTTGGCACGGTGGAGGCTCGCAATCCACGATGGATGCTGTGTCGGGATTGCCATCCGGGAATGGACGGCGCATTCGCTCCGCTCAAGGAAATCTGCCCCGATCGGGCGACGCCTGAACTGATGGAATTGCGGCGCGACTGGGAAGCCTGCTGCCCTACCGCCAGGCTGCCAGCATGCTCGCTGCCTTTCTGCCTATCGAGCCGACGGAGACCCACGCCACTGTGCGCAAGCGGACGATCAGCGCCGGCGAACGGCTTGACGGCCAGATCATGGAAGAAACCCGGCGAGTAAGATTGCAGACCGATGAACGACGGCAGCTCGAAATGCCGCTTCCCGGCGATCGCCGCAAAGTGTTCGTCATCAGCATCGACACGGCGCATGTTCGCGGCGCCGAGCGGAATTCAGGACGGAATTTCGAGATCGTCGTGGCCCGCTGCGGTCGTGGTGGGCGGGGAGATCGGGGTGGCCGATATTTCACCACCAGCAATACCGACCAAGACGCAATCCGAGATCGCGCCCTTCACCCCCTTGAGCGAGAAGGGCATCGTGGCTACGGCGACGTCACGGTAATTTCGGAGGGTGCTGAAATTCTCAAGCGACTGCCGCGTGCGATCCCGAAGCCGACGGCCCACATCATCGACTGGTTTCACATTGCTATGAAGGTTCAGCCCATGCAGCAGATCGCCGATTTCATGGTTCGATCCCAAGCTGAGTCCGTCGGCGCGCTCTCGACCATCGACAAGGACATCAAAGCGGTGAAGTGGCGACTGTGGCACGGATGCTTGGATCGAGCTATCCGAGACCTCCAGGGTATTGTTACGCAATTGCTTCCGTTGCAAGCGGCTGGAAATTTGTCGGTCGCGCGTCTTCACATGCTCGCATCGCAACTGCTCACCTATGTCCGTTCGAACCGCTGTGCGATCGTCAACTACGGCAAACGCTACCGAGCCGGCCTTCGCGTCGCTACCACTCTTGCCGAGTCGGCGGTCAACTCGCTGGTCGCCAAACGTATGGTGAAAAAGCACAACAAATGCGATGGTCTCAGCATGGCGCCCACATGCTAATGCAGGTGCGAACCGCCGAAAAGAATGGTGAGCTTCGCGACCGACTTCGCGCGAGATTTCGACAGTCAGAGCCGCAGGTGCCTTCACTGTTCAAGCCCAAACCGCCTCTACTTCGAGCCGCATAACCCCAGAGAAGTTACCGGTCTCTGGGCGCATCTGCGGCGCAAGTTTTACGATCTGCACATCAGCGGGACCTCACAGGCCGCGACGGCAACGATCACCGCCAT